>JAAFHQ010000732.1 GCA_013298445.1 Chitinophagales bacterium
GCCACCATCAGTGCCGTCTCCAGGTAAAAACGCCGTGCCAATTGCATGCGAGTTGCCCCCACTGTTTTGGTGATGCCCACTTCCCGGAAACGCTGCTGCGAGCGGGCAGTTGCCAGGTTCATGTAGTTGATGCAGGCAATTACCAGGATTACGATGGCCAAAATGATGAGGATACGCACTTGTTGTGGGTCACCGATCCGATCGCTGTACGAGTGCCCAATAGTGGCTGAGTGCAGGTGAGCGTCCGTCATGGCTTGCAGTCGGAATTTCATCCAGCGGTTATCCGCGGGGACGTTTTTTTCGTAAATTTTGTTGAATTGTGTTTCAACTACCCTGGCGTCAGCACCTGGGCTCAACAAAAAGAAGGTTTCAAAACTGGCGTTGCTCCAGCTCAGGTTGTTTACCGTCCAGGGCATACTTGGAAATGAGCCAATTACTTCGGCATCCAGGGTAGAGTTTTGCGGAAAATCGGTGTACACCCCAGTTATTTCCAGTTCCAGCGAATTGTCAATTTTGATCAGGCGGCCAACCGGATCTTGTCCGGGGAAATATTTATCGGCTACAGATTTGCTCAAGATCACTTTATTGGGCCCATTCAGCGCAGTTGCGGGATTGCCGTCCGTTAGTTTAAGGTCAAAAATTTTAAAAATGGTCGAATCCGCCCAGGCGAAGTTTTTTTGTACAAACTTGCGCTCGCCCGCACTGACAAAAGCGGGGTCTCCAAAATTGTGCTCCCACATGCGCATTTGTTCCTCAACCCCGGCTACTTCACTTTTCATCGTTGGGCCAACAATGTTGGGATAGGTCGCCCAACTCTCACTGATCTCTCCAAAAGTCACATCCACAACACCCCGATAAATGCGCTCCACTTTGGTATGGAAACGGTCGAAAGACACTTCATCCTGCACATACACCAACAGCAATAAAGCTACGGCAATGCCCAGGGCCAGTCCCAATAAATTCAAGCCAGTGAAGAGTTTGTTCTTCATCAGGTTGCGGATGGCTATTTTTAGGTAGTTGGTAAGCATAGGAGTGTATTTGAAGTTGAGGAAAGTTGAGAGAGGTTGAGGGAGGTTGAGGCTACCGCAGCGACTTGGACAAGGACTTTGTCAAAATCACTGCGGTAGCCTCAACCTTGCTCAACCTATTTAATCGTTGCGCAAAGACTTAACCGGATCACTCAAAGCAGCTTTGACACTTTGGATGCTGATGGTCAAAAAAGCCAGTGCTGCGGCCCCTAGTCCGGCTACCAGGAACATCCACCATTGCGGCGTGATGCGGTAGCTAAAGTTTTCCAACCACTGTTCAGAAAGGTACCAGGCAATGGGACCCGCAATCAAGGTTGCTACAATCACCAGCCGAATAAAGTCTCGCGAAAGCAAAGCCGTAATGCTGCTGATGCTGGCACCCATCACTTTGCGGATGCCAATTTCTTTAGTGCGGCGTTCTACGGCATAGGTCGCCAGACCAAACAAGCCCAGGCAAGCGATAAATATGGCCAGACTTGAGCCTAGCTGAGTCAGGCGGTTCAAACGACTTTCCGCAGCGTAAATAGTTGCAAAACGATCGTCCATAAACTCGTAATCGAAGGGTTTGTCGGGGATGATTTTTTGCCAGGCCTTGGTAATGGCGGCCAGGTTACTGGACATATCTTTGGTGGATACTTTTACACTGATGGAAGTGGTCCAATTGCTGGCCCGCATGCACAAGGGTTCAATGTTTTGGTATAAACTATTGAAATGAAAATCCTTGACTACCCCTACTACCTGCCCAATGTCCACCATTTCGGCGTAGCGCATTTGTTTTCCAATGGCTTCTTGTGGTGTCCAGCCCAGTTGTTTGGCCAAGGTTTCATTGATGAGGTATTCGTTGCCCTTAGCGGGTCCTTCAGCGCTGATACCTTTACCTGCCACCAGTTTCATGTGGTAAAAGTCCATGAAGTTTTGATCGACGGCAACCCTTGGGATAGAGAGGTGTTCCTCTTTACCTGATTTGCCCTGGTATTTGACGCCATTTTGGGTCAACCCATTGCCCAGGGTTTGATCAGATAGGGCAACGGAAACTACTCCAGGCAATTTTTCCAATTCACTTTTAACCACCTGGCTTTTAAAAATATTCGATAGGCCCAAATCTGCTACCATAATTTGATCGGTAGCATAACCCATGTCACTTTTGAGTACAAAATTGAGTTGGCGTGATGAAACCAGGGTACATACCACCAATACGATAGCCGCAGTAAATTGCAAAACTACCAACGCCGGAACGAGTTTGCTGCGCCGCATTTCCAGGCCTTTGCTACCCCGGAATATTTTTACAGGCAAAAAGCGCGATACTACAAAAGCGGGATAAGCCCCTGATACAACACCCAGGATCAATACCGATGCCAGAATAACTATTCCAAATCCCGGTGTCCACAAATACTTCAGCGCAGCTACCGGATAATCCAAATCACGCAGCATCGGGCGCAGCAAAAAAATGATGCCGACTGAAAACAACAGGGCAATGCTGGTCATCAGAAAGGATTCGTTCAAAAACTGCACAATGATGGATTGCCGGGAAGCACCAATGGTTTTGCGCACCGCGATTTCACGGCCTCTACGACCGGCGATAACGGTGGAAAGGTTGGAATAATTGATACAAGCGATGAATAAAATAAAGAGGCCAATTGCTCCAAAAATCAGGAGGTATGCTTCATCAAAGCGGGCGTGGTTGCTCACCTCACCATCTTGAAATTTTCCTGAACGCAAGTGAATATCCTTCAGGGCCTGCAATTGGTGTCCTACTTTGTCGGATTCCGGCATCCGCGGTTTTAGCCTTTTCGGGATCGCTTTTTCCAAGGCAGCCACATTCACTTTGTCACTGCGCAGGGTCACATAAGTAATTGCCGCCTGGGCATGCCAGTTGTTGGCAATGTCAGGATTCCAAACCGCCCAAAAAGGCAGGCGTTTGATGTGGAAAAGCATATCGAATTGCAGGTGAGATTGGCTCGGAATTTCCGCCAATACCCCGCTGACTTTAAACTGCTCTACGGTATCTTGATTTTCTTTAAAAGGATTGGCGTAAGTTTTGGTCAATACTTTACCTAGTACATCGGTATGTCCAAAAATCTCTTCAGCCTTTTGTTTGCTCAATACCACATTGTGCTCGTCAGCAAAAACAGTACGTGGATTACCAACCAATAATGGAAAATCAAAAACCTGAAAAAAAGAAGTATCAACGGCAAAGACCTGGCGGATGGCGTTGGCTTGCCCTTTGTAAGTGAGCACAAAGTTCTGGTCAATTGGAGCCAGGCGGGTGTAACTTTCAATTTCCTTTTCAAAGGTACTAGCTAAAAAGGGCCCCATCGGGTAACTGCTGTAAGGGACCATACTTTCCTCCATACCATCATAACGCGAGATGGTATTCAGCCTATAAATGCGGTCAAACCGACTGTGAAACCGATCAAAATCCCGCTCGTGCAACACCATCAAAAAAATCAGGGTGCAAACTGCGAAACCCAATGCCAAACCAAGCAGGTTGATACCCGCAACCAGGCGATTGCGTTGCAGGCTTTTGAAAGCGAGTTTTAATGGATTGTAGGCCATGTGTAGAGCAGTTGAGGTGGTTGAGATGGTTGAGGAAGGTTGAGATGGTTGAGATGGTTTAGGCTACCGCGAGCGATTTTGACATTGTCCTTGTCTAAGTCCCTGCGGCAGCCTAAACCTTCTCAACTTTCTCAACCTCCCTCAACCAAAAGATTTTATTCAGATTTCAACGACTGCACCGGATTCACCAGCGC
>JAAFHQ010000733.1 GCA_013298445.1 Chitinophagales bacterium
CTTTCAAGACGGGGTGGCGCGGATGAGCCAGGTGGGACGTGTCTCTGGTGCACTAAAACCCAACCAGGATTTGGGCAAACTTCAGGATTACCTTACCGATTTAGCCTCACCAGTCAGCCTGGCAGATGTGACGCAATACGACCAGATTTTTCGCGACAATGCCTACCTTACCTGCGAATCTTGCACCTGGGGCTACGTTGATACCTCCGGCCAAATGCGCATGAAACCGCAGTTTACCTTCGCCCGGGATTTTGTTAACGAGGTGGGCATAGTGCAGCGCGACAACAAATGGGGCGTGGTCAATCGTTTTGGCAAACAAGTGATCCCTTGCCAGTACGACGACATCCATTTTTTGGAAAATACCGAAAACAAAATCATTCGCCTTTACGTACAAAGGCCCAAATACGGCCTGATCGATACCTTGGGGCAACTGGCCGTCAGTGCAGTTTATGACCAGATCGGTTCTTTTCGCGAAAACCGTCTGGCGGTGATGCGCGATGGCCTCTGGGGGTTTGTAGACAATGAAGGTATGGAAATCATCCCTTGCCGTTTTCGGGAGGTCAGCGATTTTTATGAAGGTTTGGCTGCTGTGAAATTGGGGCGCTACTGGGGCTTTATCGACAAGTTGGGCAACGTTAAGATTGAGTTTCAATACAAACGCGCCGGAAATTTTCGCGATAAACTGGCCTGGGTAGAAAGCGACAAGGGCATCGGTTACATCAATGCCCACAATAAAATAGAGATTCCGCACCAATTTGAGCAAGCTCAGGATTTCGACCGCGGAATTGCCCGAGTCAAAGCTGAAGGAAAATGGGGTTTGATAGATGCAAAAAACCGCTGGATTTTAAAGCCCAAATACGTAGATATCCGCCCCTTTGATCGTGCTGGCCTGGCCGTTGCAGTACTTACACCCGACAATAGCCGCCTGGGCCTGATCAATTTGCAAGGCCTGGCCGTAGGAAGCAGCAATTACACCGAAATATATCCCTTTAGTGAAAGTTTGGCGGTGGTCAAGGATCGGGATGCATATGGCTACATCGATACTACGGGTAAATTGGTTATCCCCTGTAGTTACTCCCGGGCTGAACCATTTTCAGAAGGCCGGGCCGCTGTGTACAAAGACGGCAACTGTGGCTACCTGACCCGCGAAGGCGATGCCCTGACCGCTTTTGTGTTCAAACAATGCCAACGTTTTGCCGATGGGCGAGCAGTAGTGTTTCAGGGGAGTTTGAGAAAAGCTGGTTTGTTGGATACTTCTGGCAAATTGCTCATTGAACCCAGTATCAATCGCCTACTGGATTTTAGTGAAGGCCGGGGACTGGTGCGTGACGAACAATACCGCTTTTATTACATCACCGAACAAGCGGGTATGTACAATGGGTATTACCAAAAAGCCGGTAGTTTCAACTATGGAGTGGCCGTGGTGCAAATCAATGGCAAGTGGGGCGTGATCAATCGCCGGGGTATGGAACTGGTGCCGCCCAAATACAGTAGGATCGAAAGTTTCGAAAATGGCTACGCCAAAGTGCGGATTGATGGCTTCAGCGGTTTGTCTAACTTACAGGGGGATTTGATCGTCGGGGCCGATTTTGAGTACATCCGTTACGCTGGCCAAGGCGTTTTTCGGGTAGAACAAGGCGATAAAATTGGATATTTTGATACGGATGGAAACTGGATTTGGACACTCTCCAATTAAATTGAGTTAAAATTAAGATAAGTTAAATTTTTGATTTGTAATAAATTATGATTTTTAACTAAAGAAATGCCCCTCTTTTTTTAGTGAACAAAACTGTGTTTATTGTCGTTTGATTCCTCGCCAAGAGCCTATACTTTTACATTATCAATGTTGCAGGACGGATGTCTTGCTGGCTTGCGCAAGCGAGCCCAATCGGTTTAAAGTGATTATGATTCATATGGCGAGGCTTGGGGTGAAAATCCCAAGCTTTTTTTTGTTTAGAAATAGTTTTACCTTTGTGGCCTTAGTACTACGCAAAAATTGGAAAGTTAATTTTTCTGCGTTACTGAACTTGCTAATCCAAACAGACAAAAAATGAAGTTTTTTATCGACACTGCCAATCTGGATCAAATCAAGGAAGCCAAAGACCTGGGTATCCTGGACGGCGTAACCACCAACCCATCCTTGATGGCCAAGGAAGGCATCTCCGGCACCGACAATATCCTCAACCACTACCGTGCCATCTGCGAAATTGTAGAAGGTGACGTGAGTGCTGAGGTGATCTCTACTGATTTTGCAGGCATGATTGAAGAAGGCATGCGCCTGGCCGATCTTGCTCCCAATATCGTGGTGAAAGTACCCATGATTAAAGACGGCATCAAAGCCATCAACTACTTTACTGAGCATAGCATTCCCACCAACTGTACCCTGGTGTTTTCGGCTGGTCAGGCGATCCTGGCTGCTAAGGCTGGTGCCACTTACCTATCGCCTTTCGTAGGCCGGGTAGACGACATCAACTGGGACGGTATGGCCCTGATCCGCGAAATTGCTGAAATCTACGCCATCCAGGGCTTTGATACTCAAATCCTGGCTGCTTCCATCCGCAATTCCAAGCACATTGTGGATGCGGCTAAATCGGGCGCAGATGTAGTGACTTGTCCTCTTTCGGCTATCCTGGGCTTGCTGAAGCACCCACTGACCGATATCGGCCTGGAGCAATTCCTGGCGGATCACGCAAAAGCGAACAAATAATCAAAGCACTGCTTTGGTTTAAGAATAAAGAGAGGTTATCTATATACCAAATTTAGAAAGGGAGCGGGGTAAATTCTGCTCCCTTGTTTTTTGGTAAAAAGTTTAGCTTTACACTTGTTCTAAGGTGTTTCTTGAGTGCCTTAGGTTTCTAAGGTGGTGAAAAAACATATTTTCACCACCTTAGAAACCTAAGGCACCGAAGAAACACCTCAGCTAGATGAGCTTAACATTTGTAGTAAGCCTTTGCAGCGTAACCAACGCCATTTTTTCTGTTAAAAACACACCAACACAGTGAGTACCAAACGCTCCTCCACCAAAGTCAACTACTGGGCCGCCATCTTGCGCGCCGTGCCCCTTGCCGGCATCTTTTACGGCATCCTGGCCACCGCCGGCAACTTGCTGGTCTACGTCATCTTTGACGGCTACACCAATTTTGCCCAAAAAGTCATCACCGGCCTGCAACTCTTCCTGCTCTGGCTCATCGTAAGCAGTGCTGTACGCACTCTACACCTGCTGGCCAAAGACATTCCCGTGCTCATCCTCTGGCTGGCTGGCGGCCTCACCGCCATCGTGAGTGTACTACTGGCTCCGATCATCATGAACCTCTTTTACCAAATGGGGTTGGAAGTGGGCACCAACATCGCTGATACTTCTAAATGGCGCTTTTTTCTAGCCCTGGGTTTGGTGTTTTCGCTGATCGCGATCATTCATGTGCGGGTAAGGAATAAGGCGCTGGGCGGGACACTGGAGTGGGTGATTGTGTTGGGATTGGGGGTGGTGTTTTATTATTATTACTTGAGGTAGGAATGTGGGAGTTGCTCCCCCACTAGCCATCAAAACTCACTCCTTCATATATTCCTCTTTCGTCAATTTATTCCCCTTCAAATAAATCACCCCATTTTTAGGATCAATGACAATCTGAAACCGCTTCAGTACATCCCCCCCCATAATGCTCATTTTTTGCCGACCAATGGCCCCTTCAAAAAAGCCAACCGGGACATTTGACAAGGTATTGCTTCCGAGTGTCAACCCCGGCAAAATGGCTTTTTGGGTTCTGATGACATTGCCA
>JAAFHQ010000734.1 GCA_013298445.1 Chitinophagales bacterium
ATACAGCCCATGGCATTACGCCCAAAACAATTTTAAAATCCATCGATTCCATCATGGGGCAAACCAAAGTGGCCGATTCTAAAAAAACATTGAAACAATACTACATCGAAGACGAAGAGAAATCGTTGGCAGCCGATCCAGTCACCGCGTACTTGAGCAAAGACGAGCTTACCAAAATGGCCGACCGCACGCGCAAGGCCATGGAAAAGGCCGCGAAAGAGTTGGAGTTTATGGAAGCTGCACGGTTACGCGATGAGTATTTGGCGATTCAGAAACTATTGGAAAGTAAAAAGTAGTTACTGGTTGCAAGTTCCAGGTTTCAAGTTCGCACGACCGGAAACCAGCAACTAGCATCCAGTAACCTGCTTTCCCACCTCCGAACATTTTTGACCGAGAATGAAACAAACCCTTTTTTGCATCGGTGTTTTTATGTAAAATCGTGTACTATTTTTTGGCACATTCATTGAGTTAACCCCCATCACTATGGAGACACATCAAGTAAAAACCTGCTTCACCATCACCTTCACCAGCGACCAATACCAGCATGCTCGCAACTATGTAGAAGACATGAAGAAAAATCCGCAACGGGTGTATTGGCAAGGCAAACAAGGAAAAACAGATGATGAGTTGGTAATGGAGCAAATTGCCCATCGCATTTTGTCTGGCTTCTACCACAACGAGCCCTTCAAGGCTGCCAAGCAAATTGTAAAGATGGATGCTAAAACAATTGGTACCGTCTAGTATTTCAGGCAATAAATTAGCAGGCGTACATAAATATTTAATGCACGTTGGGGCGTGCCCCTCGCCTGCTCACTCATAAGCCCTACGCACACTCGGGTCGCGCTGTTCGCTTCAAGTCCGCCCACGCACATAGCAGCCCACTTCGGGCTTTCCGCTGCCATCGCTCACGTAGTTACTTACGCAGCTTGCAGCGCGACATCAAAAAGTATTACTTCTAATTATCATTGCTTTTAGACTGTTCGGTATTTACAATCCTCTAACTGTTCGGGATCTAGGCTATTCGAGATTTGTACTCTTATGCTAGTCGGGATTTACAATCCCGAACGATTGCTACATGTAGATTTTAAATCTTTTTCAACTGGGTTCGACATTGCAAATGTCGAACAGCTAATTATCATTGCTTTTAGGCTGTTCGGTATTTACAATCCTATAATTGTTCAGGATCTAGCCTAATCGGGATTTACACTCTTGTGCTAATCGGCATTTACAATCCCAAACGATTGCTACATGTAGATTTTAAATCTTTTTCATGTGGGTTCGACATTGCAAATGTCGAACAGCTAAAATATTTATTTGATTCCCTTATTAAATAGACTTTTCTTTTTCTTGAATATGTAAGCTCCCCCTTTTTTCGGGCCATTCAAAAGTATAAAAACAAACGGTGCTTACGCTGTTTTTTTGATTGAGTTTTTTTAGGCATCCGACTCTTGGAATGATCATTTGAAAAGAGAGGTTGGTTATACCAACACTCTCTTTGACCATTCCAGTCGAACAGGATATTCCTGGCAAGGTGCTCTCCAGCAGAGCTTGCTTCCGCTTACCTGTCAGCTGTAAAATTACTTCTCTCGTCCTTTTTAAAAAATCTTTAATGAAGGGCTTCGAGTAATTCTACTGGAGCTCGATAATCAAGGGCTTTGTGTGGGCGGTGATGATTGTAATCCATCATCCACTCTTCAATCTTTTCACGGACCTCTTTGAGCGAGTAAAACACATTGGCGTTCAATAACTCTCTCCGGATGCTCCCATTGCAGCGCTCTATATATCCGTTTTGCATGGGTTTACCGGGCTGGATATACGTTAAGTTTATCCGATGCTGACGGCACCACCCGTCCAAGGTATGCGATATAAACTCCGGACCGTTATCGACACGGATCATCTGCGGCAACCCCCTGAACTCCTTGAGATACTCAAGTACCCGGACTACACGCAATGCAGGTAGTGAAAGGTCAGCTTCCATTGCAAGTACCTGTCTGTTGTAATCATCCACAATGTTTAATAATCTGAATTTGCGTCCATCCCATAAACTGTCACTCATAAAATCAATCGACCATACTTCATTGATCGCTACGGGTTGGAACAATGCCTGCTTTACGCGTGCAGGCAATCGTTTTTTAAATCTCCTTCGGATGTTAAGCTGGAGTCCTGTATACACCCTGTAAACCCGTTTGTGGTTCCATAGCAATCCCTTGCGCCTGATCCGAAAATACGATTGCCAGAAACCGATGGCAGGATGTTTACCGACCAACTGTTGGAGTTCGTTGATAACGGGAACATCGTTCTTTGGTTTGGGACTGTAATGATAACTGCTCCGCGGCACACTCAATGCTTTGCACGCCTGACGCTCGCTCACCCCATGTTCTTCGACCATGAACTGAACCAGTATGCCCCTCTCGTCAGGCGCTATAGCTTTTTTGCCACCGCATCTTTTAAGGCTTCGTGGACAAGGCTCAGGTTGGCGAACATTTTCTTGAGACGGGCGTTCTCCTCCTCCAGCTCCTTCATCTTTTTGACATCGCTCACCTCCATGCCACCATAGCGTTGCCGCCACTTATAAAATGAGGCTGTGGTGATACTTAGTTCCCTGCAGATGTCTTCCGCCTTGCGGCCAGCTTCGTGGTCGCGGATCGCTTTTACGATCTGTGTTTCTGTGAACCTTGACTTTTTCATATTTAACCATTTTAAAATTGAATTTTTATATTCAACTTTCAAATGGCCGAACTTCAGGGGAGCTTACAGTCCACGTCAGCCGTTGAATTCAAGGTCATGACGGAACCGTCCAACAAAACACCCTTTAAACGTTGTTGTCTTTAGTTTTTAGTCTCTCTTGAATGTCTTCAATTAGTTTCTTAAATGCGTTGCTGTATCTATAAGTTGTGTTATAGTCCCAATGTTCTCCGTCTTTAAGTTTTACTCTTAGAACATAATCGTCTTTTTCACGGAAGTTTCTCATTCCCGGTTGCAATGAAAATAGGAACCCAATGATACTATTCTCATAAGGTCGGTAAAGTTCTATTGATTTTATCTTATCAAATTTAAAATCTCGAAAACCCGAGTAATCAATTGCTTTTATTGAAATCTTATCCTCAAATAATTTGATAGACGGATGTCCTTGTTCTTCAAATATTATGGGGTTGTCCTCCATTGTCTGCGTGGTCATTGTTTATCCCAATTTTCCTTTTGAAACTAAGTCTTTGTACAAGAGTTTATTCATTCTTAAGGCCAAGTGTTTTTATATTTTTTTTGAAACCGAATTTGTGTAAACCAAAGCCGTCATGTTTTTTTCGTCCGACCGCCTTACCTACAACGTTGGTGCATGTGACGTAGTGCGGCTTAGGAGCTAAAGCCAAATGACGAAGGAATGGCTTTAGCGACCTGCTCCGCTTTGTCCCACGACACCGAACGAATTTATGAAACTAAAACTACAATGCAACACTGAACCAGCACTATGGCACATGCATTTTGTTAGCGCCTGTGCCCTTCTTTCTCCTTTGTCAGATGTCTAAGTTTATTATTCCAAAGTCAACCGAATCGTTTTGTGAAACTCAAGTCGAGGGTGGGGCAACCGTTACACTACATTTTTGGCTTACACAAATCTCTTACTACTCTGTCCCCGTGGTGCGTGGGGTGGCACTCTTGCCAAAGCTTTGGATTGTGCGTTGCTTTGTGTGGCTTTGGCATGTGTGCCACAGAACGGCTGAATGGTAATACAATAGATATTAATTCAAGTTACTGGAACTTCTA
>JAAFHQ010000735.1 GCA_013298445.1 Chitinophagales bacterium
TTGAGACCAATACGTTTTCCAGCACTTCAATCGCCATGGCCGATTATGAAATGCAGGATCTGGCTTATGAACTAAATTTTGCCTCAGCACAAGTAGCCAAACGCTGTGTTGATGATTATAACCTTCTCAACCCAGACAAACCGCGTTATGTGGCGGGTGCCATGGGGCCTACCAATCGCACTGCATCCTTGTCACCGGATGTGAACAATCCCGGTTATCGAGCCGTGAGTTTTAAGGAGTTGAAAGAGGCTTATTATGTACAAGCCAAGGGTTTGGTAGAAGGTGGTGCCGATTTATTGCTGATCGAAACTGTTTTTGATACCCTCAATGCCAAGGCTGCTTTGTTTGCAGTAGAAGAGCTCTTTGACGAGCGAAAAGAACGGCTGCCCGTGATGGTTTCGGGCACCATTACCGATGCCAGTGGCCGTACCCTTTCGGGCCAAACCGCAGAGGCATTCTGGATTTCCATCAGTCATATTCCGCTACTCAGCGTTGGCTTGAACTGCGCCTTAGGTGCAGAAGAAATGCGCCCGCACTTGGAAGCCTTGTCTACCATTGCCGATACATTCATCAGTGCCTACCCCAACGCTGGTTTGCCCAACGAGTTTGGCCAATACGACCAGAGCCCGGAAGAAATGCAAACTTATATCCGCGACTTTGCATCTAGCGGATTTGTGAACATGATCGGCGGCTGTTGTGGAACTACGCCTGAGCACATTCGGGCGATGGCGGAAGCCGTGAAAGGTTTGCCTCCTCGGCAGATTCCCCAAGTACCAAATTACACCATGCTGAGCGGCCTGGAGCCCCTGATCATTCGCCCGGAGACCAACTTTGTGAATGTCGGTGAACGTACCAATGTTACTGGTTCCCGTCAGTTTGCCCGTCTGATTCGGGAAAACAAATACAACGATGCCCTCGTTGTAGCTCAGCAACAAGTGGAAGCTGGCGCCCAAATGATCGACATCAACATGGACGAGGGCATGCTGGACTCGGAGAAAGCCATTGTGGAGTTTTTGAACCTGGTAATGTCGGAACCGGAAATTGCCAAGTTGCCGATCATGATCGACTCTTCAAAGTTCAGCGTGATCGAGGCCGGTCTGCAATGTGTGCAGGGCAAATGTGTGGTCAACTCCATTTCGATGAAAGAGGGCGAGGCAGAGTTTATCCGCCAGGCCAAGCTGGTTAGGCGTTATGGGGCAGCGGCAGTAGTGATGGCTTTTGATGAGCTAGGTCAGGCCGATACCATCGAGCGCAAGGTAGACATTTGTGAACGCGCCTATAAAATCCTCACCCAGCAGGTTGGATTCAAACCACAGGACATCATTTTTGATCCCAATATTTTTGCGGTAGCTACCGGGATTGAAGAGCACAACGACTACGCCATCTATTTCATTGAAGCGACCCGCCTGATCAAACAACGTTGCCCAGGTGCCAAGGTGAGTGGTGGGGTGAGTAATATTTCCTTCTCGTATCGGGGCAATGATCCAGTGCGCGAGGCGATGCACTCCGCGTTCCTCTACCATGCCATCCAGGCAGGTATGGACATGGGTATTGTGAATGCCGGGATGATCGAGATTTACGAAAACATCCCCAAAGATCTTCTGGAGCGCGTAGAAGACGTTTTATTCAATCGGCGGGAGGATGCAACCGAGCGCCTGACCGATTTTGCAGAAAGCATCAAAAATGAAGGTGGCAAAATCCTGCAAAAAGACATGTCCTGGCGCGAAGGTAGTCTGCAAGACCGCATCACCCATGCCTTGGTCAAAGGAATCACCGACTACATTGACGAAGATACTGAAGAAGCGCGCCTTCAATTCCCCAATTCACTAGGGGTGATCGAAGGCCCTTTAATGAATGGCATGAATGTGGTGGGCGACCTCTTTGGTGCGGGTAAAATGTTTTTGCCCCAGGTAGTCAAAAGTGCCCGGGTAATGAAAAAAGCCGTTGCTTACCTGACACCTTTTATTGAGGAAGAAAAAGCTGCTGGCGGGGGAAGCTCCAAGGGCAAAATCCTCATGGCGACGGTAAAAGGGGATGTACACGACATCGGCAAAAACATCGTAGGGGTCGTATTGGCTTGTAACAACTTTGACATTATTGACATGGGTGTGATGGTTCCTGCCGATAAAATCCTCAAAACAGCCAAAGAAGAGAATGTCGACATCATTGGTTTGAGTGGGTTGATTACCCCTTCGCTGGACGAGATGGTGCACATGGCCAAAGAAATGGAACGCCTGGGCTTTACCATTCCTTTGATGGTCGGAGGAGCAACCACTTCCAAAACACATACAGCTGTCAAAATTGAGCCTCAATATTCTGGGCCGGTTATCCATGTGTTGGATGCTTCGCGGAGCGTAGGGGTCGCTGCAGCCTTGTTGAGTGCAGACGAGGATTACCGCAACAATCTCATCATCGATACCCGTCAGGATTACGAACGCATCCGGGAGCAACGCGCCGGTAGGCAGTCTTCCAAAGCATTCATCGACTTGCCGCAGGCCAGGGAAAACAAAGTGGCCATTGATTGGAAGCAATACACACCTCCTGTTCCTAAAAAACAGGGCATCACGGTTTTTGACAATTACGACCTGGAAGAATTGAGCCAATACATCGACTGGACTCCCTTCTTCAGCAGTTGGCAGTTGGCCGGTAAGTTTCCGGCTATTCTTAAAGACGAGATTGTGGGCGTTGAAGCCCAAAAGCTCTACAATGACGCCCGCAGTTTGCTGCGCCGGGTCATTGATGAAAAATGGCTGAGTGCCCGGGCTGTAATTGGCTTATTCCCGGCCAATACCGTTAATCACGATGACATTGAGGTGTACGAAAGTGACGATCGTCAGGAAGTAAAAGCAGTTTTGCACCAGTTGCGGCAGCAATTGCGCAAAGCTGCAGGGCAACCCAACTTCTGCCTGGCCGACTTTGTGGCACCTAAAGATACCGTCCAAGACTATGTGGGTGCTTTTGCGGTTACTGCCGGGATTGGCATCGAACCATGGGTGGCAAAGTTTGAAGCCGAGCTCGACGATTACAACGCCATCATGCTCAAAGCCCTGGCCGACCGCCTCGCAGAAGCCTTAGCGGAACGTATGCACGAGCGGGTACGCAAAGAGTTTTGGGGTTACGATGACCGTGAAAGTTTGTCTCCAGACGAGTTGATCAAAGAAGTTTATCGCGGCATTCGCCCGGCCCCAGGTTATCCGGCTTGCCCGGAACATACCGAAAAACGTACGCTCTGGCAACTGTTGGATGTAGAAAACAACACCGGGATGATCCTCACTGAAAGTTGTGCCATGTACCCCGCAGCTTCGGTAAGTGGCTGGTACCTGGGCCACCCCGAGTCCAAGTATTTTGGATTGGGGCAAATTGGGAAAGATCAGATTGTGGATTATGCGCAGCGCAAAGCGATGAGTGTTGAAGAAGTAGAACGCTGGTTGTCACCTGTTTTGAATTACCAATAAACTTAAGCGTTCTAATAAAGTAACATTAAAAACGAAGAGGCTGCCCATCTTAGATGAGCAGCCTCTTTTATTTGTAATCCTTTATGAGAGTAGAGACGCAAGATCTTGCGTCTCTACCTTTCATAGATTATTCAACAATAATCATCTTCTTGGTAGCAGTGAAATCGTCAGCTTCCAGAGTGTAGTACAACACACCAGTAGCATTCAAATCGCTAGCTTTCAAAGTGATTTGGTTGAAACCTTTAGCATAATCAGCACGAACGCTCTTGATCACACGGCCAGTCACATCACTAACAGTCAGGGTAG
>JAAFHQ010000736.1 GCA_013298445.1 Chitinophagales bacterium
GCCCAACATCATTTTCATCCTGACCGATGATCACCGTCACGATGCACTCGGCTATGCTGGCAACAGATATGCCCATACGCCGGAAATGGATCAATTAGCCAAAGCGGGGGCCTATTTTAAAAAAGCCTTCGCCAGCACCCCGATTTGTGCAGCGAGTCGGGCCAGTATCTTGAGTGGTTTGCACGAACGCACCCACAAGTACACCTTTCAGGTAGGCAGGATTCGACAAGAGTACATGACCACGGCTTACCCAAAAGTCATGAAGGAGGGGGGCTATTACACCGGCTTTTTTGGAAAATTTGGAGTGAATCACGATCGACTGGGCGACCTGTTTGATCGGTATGAATCCTATGACCGCAATGAAAACTACCAGGACAAACGGGGCTATTTTTATAAAACCCTGAACAAGGACACCGTACACCTAACGCGCTATACCGGGCAGAAAGCCATCGATTTTATAGCTCAGGCACCAAAGGACAAACCTTTTTGCCTCTCCCTGAGTTTTTCGGCACCACACGCCCACGATGGTGCAGCTGAGCAGTATTTTTACGATCAACAAACGGCGGGCCTTTTAAAAAATGTAAAAATTGCCCCGCCGCCGCTTGCCGATGACCGTTATTTTGAGGCTCAACCCGCGAAGGTTCGGGCGGGGTTCAGTCGCTTGCGCTGGACCTGGCGCTTTGACACCCCAGAGAAGTACCAGCGCATGGTCAAGGGCTACTACCGCATGATTGCAGGGGTGGACCTCGAAATTGGTAAAATCCGTGCACAACTCAAAAAACAGGGCCTGGACAAAAACACCGTGATCATCCTCATGGGGGACAACGGTTACTTTTTGGGCGAGCGCCAACTGGCGGATAAATGGTTGATGTACGACCTCTCCGTCCGGGTGCCACTGATTGTTTACGACCCGCGTATTCGCCAGCACCAGGAGGTGGAAACGATGGCCTTGAACGTGGACATTTCGGCTACCATTGCCGAATTGGGACAGGTGCCGTTGCCCCGAGATTGGCAAGGCAAAAGCCTTTGTCCCTTGTTGACAAAAGCGGCCCCAAACTTTAATCGGGACACCATTTTGATCGAACACTTGTGGGAGTTTGAAAACATTCCACCCAGCGAAGGCGTACGAACCCAGGACTGGAAGTATTTCCGCTACGTCAATGACAAAGCCTGGGAGGAACTGTATGACCTTAAAAATGACCCAAATGAGGAATTCAATCTGGCTAAGAATCCTCAGTACCAAGTTGTGCGGAGTCAATTGAGGCGAAGTCTCGACAACTTCATTCAAAAATACCGCGACCCCTACTCGGGGATCCCCCACGGACTCAGTGCAGCATACATGGCCAGCAAGGGGCCGAATCCTGAATACACCTGGCTGCTGCCCAAAGAAGCGCTGGCGCAAAAAGCCTATCAAATTTTGGTGGCTACTTCTCAAAAGCAAATTGAGCAAAACTCAGGTGATGTGTGGGACAGCGGGCAAGTGCGTAAAAACAACAGCTCCAACATCCCCCACGAGGGAAAGCCGCTCCAGCCTGGGCAAACTTACTACTGGAAAGTCCGGATTTGGGATCAGGACAATCGTTTGAGTGAGTATTCGGTGGTGCAGGTGTTTAATGGCTAAATCCCCCGCATCATTTCAAAACCTTCACCAACTTCCGCGCAATCACCTCATACCCCTCCGAGGGATGAAGCCCGTCGTAACTTTACGCGTCAATGTACTGAATAAATTATCTCTGAAAACTTATTGAATAGGTTGATTGTTTCGGGATGGTTAAATGGAACATGCTGTGTAAAAATGCTGGCGGCCACTCCTGATTTAAAATCAATATAAAAAAAAGTATTAAACGCACCTCCCCATAATACAGTGCCTGATTTGGGGCCATAAGGGCTATCTTCGGTTTGAATTAACCACGCTAGTCCCCATTTTGTAGTTGGAGAAGTTATCCCTGTAAAATTACAGCAAAATGCTGGATCAAAGTAAGCTCCTGCATCTTTCATGGAAATAGTTCCTATTTGGTTTTTGGTCATTTCCAAAACAGTCTTTTTCTTTAAGATAACTGCATTGTTTAAGGTCCCATTATTGAGCAAACACTTCAACAATAAAGTATAATCTTCAGGCGTGGAAAATAGCCCTCCGTCACCTCTAAAATCAGTTGCCTTCCTTAATGGCAAACGATCTGGTAATTCCGTAAGAGCTTGCTTTCCATCGCTCCCTCTTGAGCCGTTCGAAACAATGTATTGTTTCAGCGAGTCTGGAAGATTAAACCAGGTTCGATCCATTTCTAAGGGTCCTGTAATATTTTTCCTAAAATACATTTCTAAGTCCATACCTGAGATCTTTTCAACTAACTTACCTACCCAATTAGTACTTGATCCATACAAGAACTGAGTTCCACTCTCAAAGCGCCTTGGGGAGTCCTTATATTCCCAAGTGCTATCGTTAAAGTTTGCCAGTTCCCGATCGGTACCGCCATACCCAAAACCAGAGGTATGGGTCAAAAGATGCCGAAGGGTGATTGGTTTTTTCGCTTGAATCAATTGACCATTGTTCAGAATTGGAATTTTAGCCATTTCCGGGAGCCATGTGGAAAGGTCCTCATCCAAACCGATGAGTCCTTTTTCAACCAATTGCATAGCGGCTATACTGGTCACTAGTTTTGTCATTGACCAAATTCTGAAAATGTGGTTGGTCGTAACAGCTGTATTTTCAGTCCAAACTGCCTTGCCAAAAGCATAGCTCCTTTTTTGATTTTTACGATTAACAGCCATCGCAACAACTGCGGGCAAATCGGAGGTTTTTATAGCCTCGTTCATAAGAGCAGATACACGCTTTTGAGTTGGAAAAGACGACACACCTTGCCCGATAATTTCAGTGCAACAAAAAATAGTTGCGAATAAGAGTAAGCGTAAATTTTTCATTTTTAAACCTGGCTTTTTGATTAATAGATTTAGATGATAGATCACTACACATCATTTCAAAACCTTCACCAGCTTCCGCGCAATCACCTCATACCCCTTATCCGAGGGATGCAGCCCGTCGTAAGTCATATCAATGGCTTCAAGCGGATAGGGATATTCGTCCGTCGCAGGATCAAAAGGGATGTCGATGAATGCCGGATATTTGTAGTTTTTGTAACCGCCCGTTTGGGGGTCTTTCAAACGTTTAAATTTCACCAGTTTTTCTAGTTTCAAACGCGGGGTATTGTACAAATCCACAACCTCAATCTGTTCAAATTTGCCGATGGTATTGATGGCTTCGGCAAATTGAGCAAGCCGCTGCCCTTTTTTCTCCTTGTACGAGCCATAGGCATTGTTTTTCATATTGGCAATGTAGACAAAATCGACCCTTTGCATGGGGGTGATCAAAACGATTTTTGCGTCCTTGTTCAAGTCGCGCAACTTGTTGATGATGATTCGAAAAGAGCCGTACACCGTCTCGTTGCCGCTATTGTTTTGATAATCGGAAAAATTGCCCAGGGGCCTGCCCTGCCACCAATCATTGGTGCCCAAAAAAACGCTGTAAATATCGGCTTTGCTCAAACCGAGGGTCTCTATTTTTTGAGCGATTCCCCCCGAAGTCCAGCCGTTGTAGCCTTTGTTGACGTATTCAATATGGGGCAATCGCTCCACCACCCGGGTCATGTAGCCTTTGGTGATTCGATTGCCCGTTTCATTGGGGTGCTCGTTTAGGTACGTGATGGAATCACCAATGGCTATCCAAAGGGTTTTTGGAGGGGGGGTGGTGCTGAG
>JAAFHQ010000737.1 GCA_013298445.1 Chitinophagales bacterium
CCAAAGCGATTTCCCATCTTTATCAAAGCACTCCAGGTAAATTTGTCCCGAATTCAATCCATCCCGGTATAAAATGGCAACCTTACCGTCGGGTAAGGCTACAAGTTGGGGCTGCATGCCAATCTCTCTGACTTTGATGCGCCGACTCCAGATTTTTTTGCCACTGTAGTCTCTTTTTTGCAAAATGAAGTCATTGAGCGAAAACTGACCCGCAAAAACGAACCCATCGGCGAAGGTTTGCACGGCATTGACATAATGAATGGTGTCGATACACAGCGGAGAACCCCACTCTATGTCAATACCCGTAGTGTGTTTGGAAAGGTAAGCACAAGGAGGATAATAAGTCTCGTTGAAGCTCAATAGCTCCCCTTTGGGACTTTCAAAAAGGTGTTCAATCCAACTACGGTCATTACAGGAAGGCCCACTGGGACATTTCTCTAATTTTAAGGAATCACCAGTGCTTCCGTTGATTTTCAGCATAAACAGATTTCGACTTCCACTGGATTGGGTGCTGAAGGTATAGCCGCCGATCAATAATTCGCCATTTTGGGTTTCGATGAGTGCTCTGCTGGTGGTAGAGCCTTGAAAATCATATTTTTTTGACCAGATGATTTGCCCCTGAATGGTGCTGGCAAACAGGCAAATCAAAAGAGAAAGGTAAAGATTGTGCATATCGAAGGATTTAGATTTGGAAAAAAAAATAAAGGATTGTTGGCGAACAACAACCCTTTATTTGAACCCAAAATTATAATGTTATAGTATGCTGATTGCGGGAATTATTTTGGGTTTGACCTATTTTATACTTTTGTAAATCGCATCCCCAATCCCTGTCCGAATATTTAAACTACTCACTTTCCCATTGTCCCGTGTTGGATACACCCGATTGCACAAGAACACATATACTGTTTTAGTCTTCGGGTCGATCCAGGTGAAGGGCCCCGTGAAACCCGAGTGCCCATAACTCTCTGGCGAAGCCAAACGCGGCCCATTGCTGACGCTGGGGTTCAAATCCAGTTTGTCAAAAGCAATGCCCCTGCGGTTGCCCAACTCCGGGAACTGGTACCGAGTGCAGGAATCTACCACTTCTGGTTTGATGAATTGCTTGCCGCCGTAATACCCTTTTTGCAGGTACAATTGCATCAGTTTCATCAGATCATTTGCACTCCCAAACAAACCTGCATGCCCCGATACGCCATTCAACTGCGCAGCGGCCTCATCGTGCACCCGCCCGTGTACGAGGGTGTTGCGGAAAAGGGAATCGACTTCAGTGGGTGCAATGCGGCTTTTGTCATAAAAACGCAGTGGATTGTAAGTCAGTGTATTGGCGCCGATTTCGTGATAAGTCTGTTTCAGGAAACTTTCCCACTCCATGCCCGCAATCCGCCCCATCATGGTGGGGTACAACATGTAGTGCAAATCGCTGTATACATAGCCCTGTTCGGGTTTGATGGGCGAATTTTTGATGGCCTCAAAAATGCTTTGAGGGTAGTCCTTGTGGAGCCAGAGGTTCTCGGTGAGTTGGATCGGATATACTTCTGAGGCTGTTTCGGCATAAAGGCCCGGTTTCCAAGTTTTGGAAGCAGCGTTGAGGCATTCTTTCCACATGGCCTTGTCTGTTCGGATGGCCGTTAGAATTTTGCGATCCAGTTTCTTTTTGCCACCAAACAGGCGTTGGAAAAAGCTCAGGCGCAGTTGTGCTGCATATTTATCCTGGTAAGCCTGGCTGTTTTTGACCGTTTGCACCGAATCAATATCTGAGGTCCAAAAAGGAATAAAGGCGCGGAGCCCCGCCCGGTGAGTCAACATATTGCGGAAGGTAAGGTTTGCCTTGTTGGAATTGGCAAATTCCGGGTAATAATCCGCAAAGGTTTTGTCCAAGTCTAATTTGCCTGCGCTCATTAATTCCATGACGGCCAGAGCGGAGGTACTGATTTTGGTGACCGAGGCCAGGTCGTAAAGATCAGTGAGTTGCACTGCCCCATTGCTGGCCCCTTTGCCGTTGGAGAGGATGGTACCCGTATTGTTGTTGAGCGCCACCTTTTCGTCCATCACGTCGTTTTTGTTGCTGGCCTGGAAACTGATGCCTTGGGTGATGGTACTGCGGGCCTTGGTGGCGTCTTCGTAGGTATGGAAGCCGTAATTTTTTTGGTAAATGACCCGGCCTTCTTTGGCAATTTGGACCACTGCACCTGGGTAAGCTTTTTCGCGGAGCCCCAGGTTTATGATCGAGTCGACCCGCCCGATCAGTTCTTTGCTGCTGATCCCGACCATTTCTGGAATGCCGTAGGATAAACGCCCAATGGCCGGACTGTTAAGCCCCATGGCCAGCGGGAATTTGTCGTTGACCGTCACGGGTAATTTGCCCTTGAACGGAATGGCCCCAAACACAGCCTGGGCCGCCGCTTCTTCCATATAATTGGTGAACTGATAAGCCATGACCACCGCTTTGGCATTGTCCAGTGCCGGGATTTTATCCAAAGTATAAGGGTTGCCAAAAAGTACAACTATGCCTTTGCCACTCCCGCACAAAACGTTCAAGGCTTTGAGGTTACTTTCCGTGAGACCGTATTTCGCTCCGGGGCGGATGTTTTGCAGGTGTACCCCAATTACTAGGAGATCGTGGTTTTGAGTCGCTTTTTGTACGTTTAAAATACTGGTATCGTTCGCATTGATGGGAATCAAAAAATGGTCGACGTTGGTGTAATTGCTGGCCATTTTTTGGAAAGCTGTAGTCTGGCTGGCATCGATGGAAACCACCGCAATTTTTTGGGTCAAATCGCGGATAGGCAGGGCCTCGTTTTGGTTTTTGATCAAAGTCAGGGCTGCCTCGGCCATTTGCCGGTTCAACAGATCAGATTCGATGGTATTCAGGTCCTGGATCAGGTTTTTGAGCTGGATGGGCCGGTATTTGTCGAGCCCAACCCAGGATTTGGCCATCAAAATGCGGCGCACCCTTTGGTTCAAATCTGCCTCTTTCAACAAACCATCAGCAATGGCTTTTTTGATGGCCTTAAATGCATTGGGTACATCTTCAAAAGTTTCGATCAATTCATTGCCTGCCAATACCGCCTTGACCAGGGCTTCACCATTGGGGTAATACTTCACTGCGCCTTGCATGTCCATGGCATCGGTGAAGACCAGGCCCTGGAAGCCGAGGTCTTTGCGCAACAAGTCTGTCACAATGCGGGAAGAGAGGGTAGAGGCCAGGTTTTTGGTCGAATCCAGCGCTGGAATGCTCAGGTGGGCAGTCATGACGCCCGAAAGCCCGTTGTTGATCAATTCCCGGTAGGGGTAAAGCTCTAATTCTTGCAATTGTTGTTTGTTTTTGCTGATCAGGGGCAAGTCGTAGTGGGAATCTACTCCTGTGTCACCATGGCCGGGGAAGTGTTTGGCACTGGCCAAAATGCGCTGGCTTTGCATTCCGCGCATGTAGGCGAGAGCCTTGCGGGTGACGTTGTATTTGTCTTCGCCAAAGGAGCGGAAGTTGATGACCGGGTTGTTGGGGTTGTTGTTGATGTCCACCACGGGCGCATAGTTGACGTGGACGCCCATGCGTTTGCACTGGCGGCCAATCTCGCGACCCATCGCTTCGACCAGTCCTTCGTTGAACAGCATGGCCCCCAGGGTCATTTGGTAGGGAAAACGTACGGTGCTATCCAGTCGCATGGCCAAGCCCCATTCGAGGTCTTCGCCGATCAGCATGGGGATTTTGGAAGCGGCCTGGAGCTCGTTGGTGATGCGGGCTTGTAC
>JAAFHQ010000738.1 GCA_013298445.1 Chitinophagales bacterium
ACGTGGGCGCTCTTCGATCCCAAAATGCTCGCTGCGCGAGCGGGCTCGACGATCGCGGGTGCCTAGATCGTACAGATGGTTGAGCGGGGGTAAGCGGTATGGAGTGCGGTAGGCTCTCGGTATGCGCGATCGTAGAGCTGACGCGCAGCGTCGGTGAAAGATCGACGAGCGCCCACGTAGTGGCTCGTGAAATCTCAGACTAGATAGAAAATCTCCGCTACGTTGAACACCCTACCAACCACTACGTGGGCGCTCGTCGATCCCAAAATGCTCACTGCGCGAGCGGGCTCGACGATCGCAGGCTTTAGATCCTACACCTGGCCGAGCACCGCAAATGGCATTTTCACTTATCACTTATCACTTCCCCTCCATCACCTCATCATACGCCGCATTGAGGCTTCTTTCAATGCCTGCGCCTTTAAACTCCTCGGCTCCGGGAATGACCTCTGGTTTTGAGGCGATTAATTGCTCTTTGGTTTTACCTGACTTGACCTCTTTTTTCACAAATTTCAAGAGTTTGGAGAGGTAGTTTTGCATTACCGCGAATTCTTTCACCGTTCCGGTAAGGGGCAAACCATCGGCGGCGTGGCCGAAAATATAGAGGGTGTCTTTGTCAAAGTTTTTCCGCGCCTTATCCAGCGCGACAGTCCAGTTGGCTATCGAGGCGCCGGCACTTTTGTCAATATTGGGAAAACGCCGATTGAACATCAAATCCCCACAATGCACCACGTTGGCGTTTTCAAAATGCACGAAGGAATCACCGTTGGTGTGTCCGGGGCCGTAATAGTGCAGGCTGATGGTTTCAGCCCCCACCTTTTGTGACCATTTGGTATCAAAGGTGGTATCGGGATACAGCTGTTTGTCTTCGGTTTTGGCACCAATGGCTACCCGCTCCTGATTGGCCCGGGAGTTTTTGTGGGCCACCACTTTGTTGACGATGTCTTTAAAAACGATATTGCCGCCGGAGTGATCGCCGTGGTGGTGGGTGTTGACCAACAGATCAACGCGACGCTGGCTTTGTTTGCGGATTTCTTCAACCAGGTGTGCAGCGGTATCCGGGAATTGGGTGTCGACTACGACCAAACCTTCCTTGTCGATCATCCAGGCGACGGTGCCGCCCCTTTCGGTGAAGATGCCCACGTTGTTGCGCAGGAGTTTCATTTCGCCCGCTGGTGCCAGGAGTTGTTGCAGCCAGGCCGCAGGCAAAAGGGTGGAGCCAATGGCAAAAGTAGAAGTTTGTAAAAATTGACGACGATGGAGTGGTGACATGGTGAAGACGATTTAAATGGTGAGCGCTTTTCAACGAAGATAAAATGAAAGCTGGGGATAAAGGTTTAAAGGTCTAGATTTTCTCGGATAGAAATGGCAGTTTTTATTTCAATCCACCGGATTCCCCCTCGGCCTATCTCCATGTTCCAAAGCATAAGCCAAAATATGCTCCGTTTCCAATCTCCTCGCTTCACGTTTACCAGGAATATCCTGAATCAAAATTCGGGCAAAAAAGCGAGGCCACTGATCAATTCTGTTCAAATGATTGACTTGTTCGCGCATTCGGCTGGAGCTGCCGTCTGCATCAATGGGTTTACAACTGATCCCATATTTAAATACACTATTGTCCAGACGGTCAATGATTTCGTAAAGATGATGAAGTTCCTCATTCTCGTAGGAATTCCGATGTGCCATGTAGGGTCAATTTACTGCCAAGCCTCAGTATTACTCCTCGTTTCATAATTAAAACTCGGCACATAATTGAACTCCCTTCCAGTCTTGAGGGCATAAGCATCGGGCGCGACACTCAAGAGGTGTTCAAAATCAATCTCGGCGGGCATAGTCGAAGGGTCTTTGAGTACCTGTTCATAATAGGCTCGACCTTCTGCCACTACCCCACAGCGGACGTATAAAAAATCATCCATCGAAAAATAATCGCCTTCCTGCTTGGCGCGGTAGGCTTTGGCGTGTTGGCGGGTGTCCAAGCGGTACAATTTTTCGGCCAATTTTTCAGCAAACAGGTAGATGTTCGAAATGGGCAGCTTGGACAAAGCCTGGATCGCAGGTTGGATGATCTCATCCCGGCGGCCTTTGTCCCAATCCAGTAAATCGATGATGTCCCAGAATTGTTCTTCCGAGAACAAGCCCTCACCTTGTTGATCTGTTTCCACACGTATTTCTACCTCTGCAGTGCTTCCTGCACTTGCCTGCAAGTCTTTAAAAAACTGAAGATTGATGTCTTGAAGGTTGACTCTTAATACGGTGGTTGCCATATTTCTCGGGATTGGATTTAAGCCAAAGGTTTTATAAAACGTCTTAAAACGCAATAAAGTTAACACTTTTTATTTTTAAATGCTGGGATTTCTACTCCATCCACAGAATTATTTTAGCACCATCAAGGGTTTCCCCTCACTCGCCAGCGTCGACTGCAATTCCCCATACCTCAACCCAAACACCATCTCCAACTCCCCCGGAAACTTCACAGGAACCCGATATTTTACATCCAATACATAATCCTGCCCGGGCAGCCATGCACCCAGCGGCTTGGCAGGCACGCCATACTCCTCCCACAAATACTGCCCATCCCGATGATACGCCAAGCCCAGGCGTAACTTAAACGTCCCCCGATTGGGATCAACCGCAAAAGGGTAGGGGTTATGCAATTTGAGTTGCACCTGAATGGAATCCCCTGCTTTGGCTTTTTGGGGCGCTTTGAGCACCTCCAGGGTGATTTTTTCAGCGACCTGAAAATCTTCCAGTACCGCGCCCAGCATGGTCTTTTTGCCCAGTTTTAAGGTGTCGCAAGCTGCGCAATAGGTTTTTTGATCCAGTACCAGATATATCTTTTTGCCTTGCAACTCCACTTCATCATCCCAGAGGTCGTACTGGCTTTTGCGGTATTGGGCGGTGGTGAGTTCGTAAGCTTTTTGGCGGGTGTAAAAATGGTAGAGGGCCGGATTGCGGTAGGTGTTGTGAAAAAGCACTGGGAGCTGACCGACTTTAGGTTGCAGGGTGCTGATCCAGGATTGATTGTCGAATTGTTTGCCCAAGGGCGGCAAAAGCAAGAGCAGACCTACCCTTGCCAATAGGATGAGTACCGCTGAGCTAAAACCCAGAATCATCAGCGTCTTGGAATTAAACCCCTTGTGTTTTTCCCAGGCAAACAAAAGCAAAACCAAGGGTATGGACAAAATCGCTGTCCACTGTGGTTCCACATGGCCTTTGCTGGTGCTCCAAAGAAAAAAGAGCCAAAACCACCCAAAACCCAGCGAAAACTGCGCTGCAATGCATCCTGAACAGGCGATTTGATCAAAGCCAGGACGATATAAGGCAGCAACAAGGGCGAAAAAATCACCACCTGATTGAGGAAATAATTCAGAGTATATTTCAATTCATACACATCGTCCCGCCCTTTGAGGTGATAGCGGAACGAAGGGAAATCGTGGCTGTATTGCCAGTACAAATGCGGCACAAACAGTAGCGCCCCCATCAAACCCGCCGCATAAAACCAGGGTTGCCGAAACAAACGCAAATTGGACAATACCGTAAAAAAGATCAACAAAATGCCGTGGTATTTGCTGTACAACAAAGCCGCCATGATCACCGCCCAAAGCAGGGCATTGGCAAAGCCCGGACGATCCAAAAAGCGCCGATAGCCCCAAAAAAACAAGGCCGAAAACAACATCAAAGGCGCATCGGCAGTGGCGATGAAGCCGTAAAGGTGCAAAAAAGGCATGGCTACCAACAGCGCAATCAAGAG
>JAAFHQ010000739.1 GCA_013298445.1 Chitinophagales bacterium
AAGGTGGGTACTGCCAACTACTGGGTGGTGATTCCACTGGTTTTTTGCGAAAACCGCAACCTCGAAGTCCTGCGCGAAGCCCTGGTGGACGACCTCGGTTATGGCCGTTCCCATACCTACCAACGGCAAACCCGCGAACTGGTAAGTCTGATGCGGGCGGGTAAAACGGTGGAAGAAATTTTGCAAGCCGATATAGATGTTGAAACAGCTACGCTGGAAAAAAACCAACGCCTTTTCCCCAATGTGGACGGGGTTAAGTTCCTGATCCATGATGGTGGTTGTGGTGGCACCCGGCAAGACGCGCAGGCGCTTTGTGGTCTCCTGGCTGGTTACATCGTGCATCCAAATGTGGCGGGCGCTACCGTATTGAGTTTGGGCTGCCAAAACGCGCAGGTTTCTATGCTCAAAGAAGAACTGGCCAAGCGGGATCCCAACCTGCAAAAACCGGTCTACGTTTTTGAACAACAAACCATGGGTACTGAATCAGCGCTAATCAGTGCTGCACTCAAAAAAACCTTTGCAGGCTTAATGCAGGCCAATACGCTGACCCGGCAACCCGCCCCCCTGAGCAAAATTTGCCTGGGCCTTGAGTGCGGCGGATCAGATGGGTTTTCGGGTATTTCCGCCAACCCTACAGTAGGCTATACTTCTGATTTGTTGGTCACTCTGGGTGGCTCGGTTATTCTTTCCGAATTTCCGGAATTGTGTGGAGTTGAGCAGGAACTCTGCGACCGTTGTGTGGATGCGCCAACTGCCGAACGTTTTTCCACCCTCATGTCGACTTATAATGAACGCGCCAAAGCGGTAGGTTCAGGTTTTGACATGAATCCGTCTCCCGGCAACATCAAGGACGGGCTAATCACTGACGCCATCAAATCGGCTGGTGCCGCTAAAAAAGGGGGTACCTCTCCCGTGACTGCGGTATTGGACTACCCGGAAATGGTCACCAAACCTGGCCTCAACCTGCTTTGTACCCCTGGTAACGATGTGGAATCAACCACGGCGGAAGTTGGCTCGGGTGCCAACGTAGTGGTCTTCACCACGGGCCTGGGTACCCCAACTGGCAATCCGATTGCTCCCGTCATTAAAATTGCCACCAATACTGTACTGGCAAAACGGATGCCCGACATCATCGATTTCAACACCGGAACCATCATAGAAGGAGAAGAAACGATCGAGGAGTCAGGGGAACGACTCCTTGAATACGTCATAGCTGTGGCCAGCGGCGAAGCTGAAGTAGCCGCCGTTCGGCACGGACAAGATGATTTTATTCCCTGGAAACGGGGAGTTTCTTTGTAGAAGTTGAGGAGGTTTAGATGGTTGAGGGAGGTTGAGGCTACCGCGAGCGACATTACTCAAGCAAAGTTGAGGTGCATGTCGCTCGCGGTAGCCTCAACCTCCCTCAACCTCCCTCAACCTTCTCAACCATAACCTAAACACATGAGCACCTTAACTACTACCCAAACCTTCCTCACCGAGGATTTCCTGCTGCAAAGTGAGTCAGCACGGCGACTCTACCATGAGTACGCTCACGAGATGCCCATTATCGACTACCACAACCATTTGCCACCACAGGAAATAGCCGAAGACAAAATTTTTGACAACCTCAGCCAAGCCTGGTTGTACGGCGATCACTACAAGTGGCGGGCCATGCGCACCAACGGAGTGGCCGAGGGGTATTGCACCGGCGACAAATCCGATTACGAAAAATTTGAGCAGTGGGCTGCCACTGTACCTTATACCTTGCGCAATCCGCTGTATCACTGGACTCATCTCGAACTAAAGCGTTATTTCGACGTAGACGAATTGCTTTCACCCAGCACTTCCCGGGCCATTTATGAAGAATGTAGTGCCAAATTGCGTACGCCGGAATACTCCGTGCGCAGCTTATTGAGCAAGATGAACGTCAAAGTGCTCTGTACGACCGATGATCCAGTCGACAACCTGGAGTTCCATGGGCAGATTGCGCAAAGTGGCTTCGACGTACGGGTGCTACCCGCCTTCCGCCCCGATAAGGCAATGGCAGTAGACAATCCAGAGACTTTCAACCAATACGTAGCCCGCCTGGAAAAAGCAGCGGATACCTCCATCGATAACTTCAACCATTTTCTGGATGCACTGAAGAAGCGGCATGACTTTTTTGCCAGCATGGGTGCGCAGGTATCCGATCATGGCTTGGAGCAGATTTATGCTGAGGATTACACCGAAGCGGAAATCAAAACCATTTTCACCAAAATTCGCGACGGCCATGCTTTGGAGCAAAGTGAAATACTAAAGTTTAAATCGGCGATGCTGGTGCATTTTGGCATTTGGGACTGGGAGAAAAACTGGACGCAACAATACCACCTGGGTGCCTTGCGCAACAACAACTCCCGGATGCTCCGCCAATTGGGCCCGGATACGGGTTGGGATTCCATCGGGGATTTCCCACAAGCCCGCGCCTTGTCCAAGTTTTTGGACCGATTGGACAGCAACAATCAATTGGCCAAAACCATTTTGTACAACCTCAACCCCAACGACAATGAACTGATGGCCACCATGACGGGCAACTTCAACGATGGATCCATCGCAGGCAAGGTGCAATTTGGCTCAGGTTGGTGGTTCATGGATCAAAAAGACGGGATGGAGCGGCAAATGAATGCCCTTTCCAACATGGGCTTGCTGAGCAAATTTGTAGGGATGTTGACGGATTCACGCAGCTTCCTCTCCTACCCTCGCCACGAATATTTCCGCCGCATTTTGTGCAACCTTTTTGGCCAGGACATCGAAAATGGTGAATTGCCCCGCGATTACGCGTGGATTGGCAAAGTAATTCAGGACATCAGCTACAACAACGCGAAAAACTACTTTGGATTCTAATGAAAAAAGTCGTCACCTTTGGAGAGATCATGATGCGCCTGCATACGCCAGGCCATCAGCGTTTTTTACAGGCCCGTAGCCTGGAAGTCACTTATGGTGGTGGAGAAGCCAACGTAGCAGTGGCCCTATCCCAATTGGGGGTACCGAGCCGGCACGTCACCTGTTTCCCCGACAATGATTTAGGGCGCGCTGCCAGCGCTTTTTTTCGCCAACATGGCGTTGATTTTGACCGCACGGTATACCAAAAAGACCAACGTTTGGGCTTGTACTTTCTGGAGGTGGGCGCAGGAATGCGCCCTTCGCGCATCATTTACGATCGGTACGACAGCGCTTTTGCCAATATGGATCCCGCAGCCTTTGATTGGGAGGATTTGTTGGCCGACGCCTGTTGGTTCCATTGGACGGGAATCACACCTGCTATTTCGGACAACGCGGCCAAAGCTTGCCTGCAAGCCCTGGAAACCGCAACTCGCCTGGGCATTCCAGTCAGTGCCGATGTGAACTACCGCCGCAACCTTTGGCAATATGGCAAAACCGTGCAAGAAGTGATGCCCGCCCTGGTCGAGCACTGCGACGTGATGGTGTGTACCGAAGGAGATGCCAAGGACATTTTCGGGATGGAGACCAATGGTTTTCAGGACATGGCCGAACAAATGCTGGCGCGTTTTCCCAACGCTCAAAGCATCATTGCCACCCGTCGCGATACCCTGAGTGCCAGCCACAACCGCTTAACGGGTATTGGTTTTTCCCATAAAGCGGGTTATCAAGAAACCGAAACTTACGATATCAATCCGATTGTTGACCGCATCGGTGGAGGTGACTCCTTCCTGGCTGGTTACATTTATGGTCGATTAAATTTGTCCAACGAACTCGATGCCCTGAGCTTTGG
>JAAFHQ010000074.1 GCA_013298445.1 Chitinophagales bacterium
CGTAAAAACGGGGGCCTACGAAAAGATGGTTTTCAACAAGGAAGTGGACGAGAACGCCAACGGGATTGAAGCACCTGACCTGATTGGTTGGGAAGGAGGGCAACCGCTGACCTTGCAAGATGGAAGTATCCTCTCGGTTGGCTTCAGCGGTTTCAGAGGAGTGACCGATTTGGAAATAATGGTAAAAGCGCTGGCCATGGCTGAACAAGCCTAGCAGCATTTTTTGATTTTAATACTCAAAATGATTTCATTATGCAATATTTGCCAAGTCCCCAACGGTACCAATCCATGGAATACCGCCGCTGTGGCAACAGTGGATTAAAATTGCCAGCCATTTCGCTGGGCCTGTGGCACAACTTTGGCCACATCGATGTTTTGGACAATGCCCGCAATATCCTAAAAGTTGCCTTTGACAATGGCATTACCCATTTTGATTTGGCCAACAATTACGGCCCACCTCCGGGCTCAGCTGAAGAGAATTTTGGCAAAATTTTCAAGGATAATTTTGTCCCTTACCGGGATGAACTGATCATTTCCAGCAAAGCTGGCTGGGGCATGTGGCCTGGGCCTTATGGCGATTGGGGCTCCAAAAAATACCTGGTGGCAAGTCTGGATCAAAGCTTAAAAAGAATGGGGCTGGATTATGTGGATATTTTTTACCACCACCGCCCCGATCCCGAAACACCTCTGGAAGAAACCATGGCAACCCTTGATTTGATGGTTCGCCAGGGCAAAGCCTTGTATGTAGGCATTTCCAGCTATAAACCGGCCGAAGCGGCCCAAGCGCTTAAAATCTTGAAAGAACTGGGTACCCCTTGTTTGATTCACCAACCTAGGTATTCTATGTTCGATCGTTGGGTGGAAGATGGCTTGCTGGATGTGTTGGAGGAAAATGGCGTAGGCTGTATCCCCTTTTCACCTCTGGAACAAGGCCTTCTGACCAATAAGTATTTGAAAGGTATTCCCGCTGATTCCAGAGCGTCCAGCCATCGGGGCAATGGTGCCATTGAAGAAGACTTTGTTTCTAAAGACAAAATCAATAAAGTTCGCGAACTCAATGTGCTGGCAGAAGCGCGTGGGCAAAATCTCGCTCAAATGGCGCTGGCCTGGATCATGAAAGACCCCCGCATCACTTCAGTACTAATTGGCGCCAGCAAACCCGCACAGGTGCTGGATTCCATCGGCTGCCTCGCCAATTATGCTTTTAGCGAGGAAGAATTGAAGCGGATCAACACCATTTTACAATAATCTTTTTCATTCCTTAAAGAAAAGCAAGGTAAGTTCGGAGATTGCATCATGAAATAAAATCTCTGAACTTACCAACTTAAGCTACCATTGCCTGGATTGGTAAGGATAGCGAATATGGTATTGCTCCTTGACCATCTTCAACACCTTCGTCCGCAATTCATCTACTCCTTCCTTGCTCATGGCGGAGATGAGCACGTTATCATGTGTAAATAAGTGTTTGAGGTTGCCCCGAATGCCTATTTCAATTTCCTCCTTGGCGTCATCCTCCAAAAATGGATCGTAATGCAGTTCGCGGTAACGGTCAATTTTGTTGAATACAAAGAGGGTTGGCTTTTGTAAGGCCTGCAATTCGTCCAGGGTATTGTTGACGGTGCGGATTTGATCTTCGTGTTGGGGGTGGGAGATGTCTACCACGTGCAACAAAATGTCACTTTCAAGGACTTCATCGAGGGTAGATTTAAAACTTTCGATGAGGTGGTGGGGCAATTTGCGGATAAACCCTACAGTGTCGGAAAGCAGGAAAGGTACACCTTCCCAGGCCACTTTGCGCACAGTCGTATCCAGGGTCGCAAAAAGTTTATTTTCGGCAAAAACCTCCGATTTGCTCAGCAGGTTCATCAGGGTCGACTTGCCTACGTTGGTATATCCCACCAGCGAAACCCGAATCAATTCGCCCCGATTTTTACGTTGGGTAGTGGCCTGTCGGTCGATTACCTTGAGTTTTTCTTTCAGCAGGGCGATTTTGTCGCGAATGATCCGGCGGTCCGTTTCAATTTCTTTTTCCCCGGGGCCACGCATCCCGATACCCCCGCGCTGGCGTTCCAAGTGCGTCCAGAGGCCCCGCAGGCGCGGCAGCAGGTATTGCATTTGGGCCAGTTCCACCTGGGTTTTGGCCTGTGCGGTTTGGGCGCGGGTCGCAAAAATATCCAGGATCAGGCTACTGCGGTCGATGATTTTGACTTTCAGGGCTTCTTCCAGTGCATTGGTTTGTTTACCCGTGAGGTCGTCGTCAAAAATGACCATCGAAATTTCTTCGTGTCGCTCGATGTAGTCGGCAATTTCTTCCAGTTTTCCTTTGCCAATATAGGTGCGGGAATCGGGAGCAACCAGTTTTTGGGTAAAACGTTTTACCGCTACTGCTCCGGCCGTGAGGGCCAGAAACTCCAATTCATCCAGGTATTCTTCAACTAGTTCTTCGGTTTGCGATTTGTGGATAACTCCCACCAACAGGGCGAACTCCGCCTCTTGTTTGATGCCTTTTTTCCGCTGTTCTCCGATGTTCCACTCGTTTGCCATATTTCTATTTTCGATCTAAGAATGACGCAAAAAATTGGGAAGTTAATTTTTCTGCGTTGCTAACCAAGTTGCGGGGTTGAGTTTTTGTTTGTCCCGCCATACTTCAAAGTGCATTTCGGGCTTTTCAGTTCCCACTTGACCAATTTCTTGGCCACTACCCACCGTATCGCCTCTTTTAATGCTCACTGAAGCAAGATTGGAATATACGGTATAATAGGTGCCGTGTTGTACAATCACGGTGTATTGATAACCATTGATGAATTGAGCGCCGACTACCTTGCCTTCAAATACGGAGCGCACTTTTCCTGCCGGTACAGTCCCTATGTCGAGGCCACTATTCGACACTTTTACATCCTTGTATTTGGGGTGCTGGAAGGTGCCAAAACCCTGCACAATACGACCTTGATCTACCGGCCAGCCGAGCCGGCCCCGTCGGGCACCAAAAGAACCTGTGGCCAGCGCATCTTCGGCAGAGGGTGGCGGCTCAGTTTCTTTTACGGTAGCTTTGGCGGTGGCACGATCCGTTTTGGTGGAAGGCAATACTGTAACTGGCGCAGGGTTATTCGCATTGGCCAATGCCTCCGAGCTACGGGCTTTTTTGCGTTGGGCCAACATCTCCTGTTGGATGACATTTTCGATGACCCGATTGAGTTGGTTGTGAGATTTTTGCCGGTTGGTCAATTCCTTGAGCAAAACCTTTTCATCGGCCTTCAAATTTTTGAGGGCTTTGTCTTTGTCCTGGAGTTCTACACTGAGGTTTTGTTTTTGTTGTTCTACGCCACCCAGGAGTTTTTCTTTTTCACGAATGCGGCGTTCCAACTGGATCGTTTTAGCTTGTAATGTTTTTTGGGTTTCGGCGATCATTTTGGCCTGACGCTTGCGGTAGCGCTGGTATTGCCGAATGTATTGCCAACGGCGAATGGCGGTATTGAGGGTTTCTGCGGACAACAAAAAGACCAGGTAACTCTGATTGAGTTTGTGGCGCAGGGCCAGGCGCAGGGTTTGGGTGTATTCCTGTTTCAAGCGATTGACATCATCTTGCAAGGCCACTAAAACATCATTGGTGCGCAGGATACTTTCTTCATTAAAGGTGATTTCCTGGTGGAGGGTATTGATGAGCTGCTCGCGCTTTTTGACTTGTGATTGCAGGGTCAGGAAGACTTGCAGGGTGGCATTTTTATCCTTGCGGGTAGCCGACAAACGGGTATTGGTTTGATCAATTTCTTCGATCAACTTGCGGCGTTTGTCCTCCAGGTCTTTTCGCGTTTGGGCAAAACCCTCATGCGTCCACAAGGACAAACCCAGTAGCAAGAACAGCACCCGACCAATGATTCGTTTATTTGATCCTCTTGAAGCGCTGCGGAACATCAAATGGCATCGATATAGGGACATTGAGTTCTACCTGTGTGAATTGAATGTTTACTTCAACTTTTCCTGTTTCGCGGCTGTCCACCACGAATTTACGAAGATACGAAAAATCTTGTTTGTCGTTAGCCGCTTTGTATTCTTCCAAATCCAAATTCAAGCTACGGGAAGCTCCTGGCTCCAAATATTGCAAATTGCGCAGCCGTAAAGCGGCTTTTTCAAGCGACATTTTCACTTCTTTCCCTGAACCGGAATCGCTCAACACGTAACTGTCTCCGGTGGAAGTACTGGTGAACTTGCGCGACAAAAAAAATGGATTGCCCAATACTACCTGCTGAATCAACAACAAATTACCTGGTAGCTGATACTCCTTACTCAGGTGATCCAGGCCATACACGGCATACTCGTTGTTGATGCGATCGAGGATGTGTACCGAATCTTTGGTAATCAGGGCGCGACCCACTTCAAAGCCCAGTTTGCTGAGGGTAACCCACACCGAACTGTCTTTTTGCATTTTGATCCGCGCCGTGGCCGAAGCAGACATGTCCGGGCTGCGAAAATCAATTTTAGCTCTGGCATCAAAGGTTTTGGCTTTGATCTGATTGGTTTCAATGCGGCGTACCAAGAGTTCGGTGGAGCTGAGGTTGGCGTCCCCCTTACTCAGTTTTTTGGAGGTATTGCAAGCAAAATTAAAACTTGCCAGCAGCAGTAGCAAAAACAATTGAGGGCTAGCAATCCAGGTTTTTACCCCAAAAAAATCCCTGACAAATGTATTTGAGCCCTTATTCATGCAATTGTTTTTCATTGAATTTTTTCTTCAAAGACGTAGAAACACTGCCTTTTGTTACGGCCAGCCCCCATTGTTGTACAGCAGCGGCGGTATCACCACTTTTAAAAAGTACATCGCCGTATTGTTCGAGGTAAGGGGGATTGGCACTGGGCAACAAAGATTCTATCTTGTTTTTTGCCTCAGCATTGTTGCCACTGCGGAATTGAGCGCGAGCAAGTGCAAAAGTGGTGAGGCGAGATTGTGGTTCGGTTTGCTGAGCCTTTTGAGCCAATTGCAGCGCTTGGGCAGCTCCATTGCTTCGCTGGGCAAAGCTTAAGGATTGCCAGGCGAGTACAGTGGCCGAATTGGCATTTATTTTGAGGGCTTCAACAAAATTTTGATCTGCCCCGGCAATGTTGTTTTGCTGGGTTTGCGCCATGGCCAACAGGCTCAACAAGTGTTGACGAACGGCAGGGAATTTGGCGGACATCGGCAAGGCTTGAGCCGCAAGGTCTTCCACATTACTTAAGTGGTGCAGGGCAAGTTCGGCACTTGCAGCATACACGTATATTTCAGGTTTATTGGGGAATACATCCAGTGCATTTTCGGTAGCTTTTAGCAGCGCAGGCATGTCTCCGAGGTAATCGAGATCGGCAAAATAGGTTTCCCATTGGCTAAAATCGGTATCATCAAGGGCAAGTGACTGGCGCATTTTTTCAACAGCCTCGGCCTTTTTACCTTGTTTACTCAACACGGTGGCGCTGATGGCAAATGGCTTGGCTTCTTTAGGGTACTGTTGCTCCAGAATCTCGGAAAGTTGTAATATCTCTTTGCCAGAAGTGGCATCATTGGAGGTTTTGAACTTTTCAACGAGGGGCAAAATTTTACCCAACTTCACCTCCAGGGAAACATCACGGCTTTCAAAAGTTTGCCGCAGAGACCCCAAATACTGGGCATCATTTTGCTTATTGACATCTCCTCCCGCCATCGCTAGATTGGCTTTGGCGTCGTTGGCATCCAGGGTCAAAATTTTTCGATATACCCCACGTGCCTGTTCTTTTTCACCGTTTTGGGTATAGTATTCGGCTAGGTTGTGCCAATAGTCGATGTTGTTGGGATGAGCTTCAGCCAATCGCAGCAATTCTCGGGTGGCTTTTTTCTGATCACCCTGAGCGACATAAAGGCCGTGTTTGAGGCGGATGAGGTTTTCATTCATGCCGCTGCGGCGCTCCAGATCGTCGTATACTTTGAGCGCAGCGTTGAGTTCATTGGCTTTGACCAGGTAAAAAGCCCATTTGTAAAAATAATTGTACTGGGTGGGGTACTGGCGAGTCAATTGTTCATAGATGGCAGCAGCATCCTTGTACTGCCCCATTGCTTGTAAGGCATCAGCTTTGAGAATGGCGTACCAAACGTTGGCGGGATTGGCGGTAACGGCTTTGCTGGCCCAGATTACAGCCTCTTCCGGTTGATTTTGCAGCATCAGAATTCGTGCCAATTCATAAGCTGCTGCTTCAGTATTGGGATATTCAGTGAGGAGCTTTTTGTACAATTCTTTGGCTTTATCCAAACGACCCAGCATTTTTTCCTTGCTGGCTTCAATGAGCAGCGCCTCACGATCAATTTCCTTGTTGCCTACTATTTCTTGAGCATACAGACAGGCTACGCTCAAAAACAGTACCGTAAAAATTAAACTCCTCATAGACCAAAGATTTGGGGCGACTACCCTTTTGAGAAAGTAAAATCACCCATATTTAATGCTTTTGGAACCCCGGCGTATTCACTTTGATTGCCCATCATGGATTGGGTCATGGATACATGCCGCACAATGGCTTCGTTTTGAATGACACTATTTTCAATAACAGCATTTTCAATGGAACAGTTGCTTCCAATTGAAACGAAAGGGCCAATGACTGAATTGCGAATTTGGGTATTTGGTCCAATATAGCAAGGGGGGATGATTCTGCTGTTGTACAAATCTACGCTGGGGTCGATCAATTGCTCAAGATTTTCTTTCAGTTCCAATACCCTTCGATTGGTCTCCAACACATTTTCCATGTTGCCACAATCGAGCCATTCCTCAATGGCCGCTTTGCGAAACTTGGTGCCCTGGTTTTTCATCAATTCGAGTACCGAGGTGATTTGAAACTCCCCTTTGTCCTTGATATTTTGGTTGATGAGGCGTTCGACCTGGCTCCGAAAATAAGCCCCATCACGGAAGTAATAAATTCCTACAATGGCTTGGTCGGAGATAAATACTGGAGATTTTTCTACAAAATCGGTAATGATATTTTCCTGGTTGGTTTTCACCACACCAAACGAGGCGGGATTGTCTACCTGTTTGACCCAAACCAATCCGTCTTGTGAAATGTCAAAATTGAAATCAGCCTTGAACAAAGTATCTGCAAAAGCTACAAGGCAAGGACCATCCAAACTTTCGCGGGCTTTGTAAATGGCATGAGCAGGTCCAAGTGGCAAATCCTGCTTGTAAATGGAACATTTGGCACCGATTAAAGCGGCAATACCCTCCAGCTGGAGTTCTACTTCCTTGCCAAAATCACCGATGACAAAGGCGACTTCTTCAATGACTTCGGAACATGATGCATGAAAATCCTCTACAATACGCTGTACGATTGGTTTGCCTGCAATAGGAAGAAGTGGTTTAGGAATGGTCAGGGTATGTGGACGTAGGCGAGAACCTCGTCCAGCCATTGGGATAATCACTTTCATGTAAAAAACTTTTGAGGTCTACAAGTTTGACTATTAAGGACAATTGAATGGTGAATAGTATCAACGCATTTTTGACCTTTAATAATACAAACCTGTAGACTCTTTTGCTCTTTATGGAGCAGTATCAACCTTATTCTACAACAGTCACCTTCAACATATTGGTCCGGTGACGGCGGTGCAAGGGCATGGTTGCAGTATTGACGATGATGTCGCCTTCCTTGATGACACCGTCCTGCTTCAAAATATCGGTTACGTCGGTAATGGTTTCGTCGGTAGTCGTAAACTGGTCGTAATAGTAGCAACGAACTCCCCACACCAGATTCAGCGTCGACAACATGTGGTGTCGATCTGAGAAGATGTAAATTTCGATGGTATTCTTGGGGCGATAACTTGATACCTTGAATGCGGTATAACCCGAACTGGTCATCCCCACGATCGCTTTGGCGTGAATGTCTTCCGCCGTTTTGGCGGCATTCAAACACACGGCATCAGAAAGGAAAGTGCGTGATTGTTGCGAAGGTTGGGGGCGACGTGCGCCAATGATGAAGTGCTTTTCAGCTTCTACAATGATCTTAGTCATGTATTCCACCACTTTTACGGGGTGCATGCCCGAAGCGGTTTCTCCACTCAACATCACTGCATCTGCACCGTCTAATACGGCGTTGGCTACGTCGGTAGCTTCGGCACGGGTTGGCGATGGATTGGTGATCATACTCTCCATCATTTGAGTAGCCACAATCACGGGACGAGCGCGTTGCAAACACTTCTGGATGATCATCTTTTGGATATTCGGCACTTGTTCGATCGGCAATTCGATCCCGAGGTCACCACGAGCCACCATTACTGCATTGGATGCCTTGATGATTTTGTCGATGCGCTCAATGGCTTCGGGTTTTTCAATTTTGGAGATGATCTTGGCAGGGTGTCCTTTCTCATGCAGAATTTCACGCAGTTGTTTCACGTCTGAGGCACGGCGAACGAAGGACAAGGCAATCCAGTTGACTGGCTGGGTCAGGATGAAGTCTAAGTCGGCCAGGTCTTTTTCAGTCAAACAAGGCAGTGACACTTTGGTATTCGGGAGGTTAACTCCTTTACGCGAGGACAAGATTCCACCGTAAATGGTTTTCAGCTTAACGGTGTCTGTTGAGTTGGTTTCCACTACTTCAAAGACCAGTTTACCGTCATCTACAAGTACCGTTTCGCCCGCTTTTACATCTTTGGGGAAATCCTGGTAACTCATGTAGATTTTTTCCATATTGCCCACGCATTTTTCGTTGACAAACGTGACCACATCGCCGGGCTTTAGCTCGAGTGCGTTGTTTTCAATTTCGCCCACGCGCAATTTGGGGCCTTGCAAATCGGCGAGAATACCGATGTGCATTCCGTATTTCTCGTTGATGTATGTTACGTGGTTGATGACCTGTAGGTGATCGTCATGGGTACCATGCGAAAAGTTGAGGCGAAACACGTTCACCCCGGCCTTGGCCAAATCGAGCAGAGCTTCGTAGGTTTTGGAGGCCGGGCCGACCGTAGCTACGATTTTTGTGTTTTTGATTGGGTGCGCAATAGCTTCCATCGTTTGCGTTAAAGGTTGGATGAAAATAAAAGTTGGTTAAAAAGGTGCTTGCACAAAGAAAATTATCTCAGGCAAACTAAGTGTAAATTTTACAATAAACTTTGGTGTAAAAGTACGTTTATATTGGAGAAAACAAAAACACTTGCAATGATTAGCACTTTAATTCACGAGCTAAGATCATGAGTTCCATCTTGCTGACAGGTGCACGGGCGCCAGTAACCCTGGAGTTGTGCCGGGCCTTTGCACAACAAGGGCATCGGGTTTATTTGGCGGATATGAACTTGCTGCCGATTGCGCGCTGGAGTCGATTCGTGGCGCAATACCTGCGGATTCCAGCTCCGGTGCAGGAGTTTTCCGGTTTTACCCAAACTTTAAAAGACCTGGTCAAGCGCTACCAAATCGAGCACCTGATCCCCACCTGCGAAGAGACTTTTTATGTGAGCAAAATCAAGGATGAACTGCCTTGCCGGGTGTGGACCAACGGTTTTGAGCTCATGGTGGAATTGCACCACAAACAGCGGTTTTTAGAGTTGGCCAAAAACTTTTTTCAAATTCCAGCTACCCTTTCCTGTACCGATTTTGAAGATTGGAAAAATGCGGAGGCTTATGTGTTTAAACCGGTTTTTTCCCGTTTTGCTAGTCAGGTCATCATTGGTCAGCCAGAACAAAAATGCCAGGCACCGCGCAAAAAACCGCAGGATTGGATTGCGCAGGAGCGCCTGGTTGGACAGGAAATTTGTGTGTATTCCATTTGGCGCCAAGGTCAGATGGGAGGCTTTGCGGCCTATCGACCTATGCAACGAGCGGGCAAAGGGGCAAGTGTGTACTTCGAGGGCTTTTTTCGGCAAGACATTTTTGAGGCAGTAAAAAAATTTGGGGAGCATTACCAAATCGAAGGGCAATTGAGTTTTGACCTGATGCTCTGTGGGGATAACGTGTATGTGCTGGAATGCAACCCACGCTCAACGAGCGGCGCGCATTTGCTAGGCGAAGATCTGGCGGCTTGTTTTTTGTCTGATCAACAGGTCGTTTTGCGCTCCGCTAAAACCAAAGCCATCAAACTGGCCTGGCTACTGAACCAGCCAAAGTCGATTTTTTCCAAAGATTTTTCAAAATTGGAAGATGTTATCTGGCATCCACAAGATCAGTGGCCTTTTTTTCTGCAAGGTCTGAGTGTGCTCGAACTGCTGTACCTGGCCATCCGACATCGGCAAAATGTATTGGCGGTTTCAACCCGGGATATTGAGTTCAATGGATAGTTGAGAAGTTTAGGGGTTGAGAAGTTGAGGCTACCGCGAGCGACTTAGACAAGGATATTGTCAAAAGCGCTCGCGGTAGCCTCAACTCCTCAACTCCTAAGCTCAACTCCCTATTTCGACTCCATCTTCTCCACCCCTGTCCAATCATCAGGCACACCCGTTTCAGCCAGGTGTTGTGCTTTGGCCAGGAGAATTTTTGCAGCCGTATCCCGCGGATTGCGCCGCAATACCTTATCTTTAAACACTTCCGCTGCGGCCACAAATTCACGTTCAAAATAGAGACTTACTCCTTTTGAAAAGTCCTCCAAGGTGGATTGTTTGTACCACAACATTTCTGGCTCGTCGCCGTCGATGCATTCGTAAATGCCCAATTCATGTTGTTTTCCTTTGACCAAAACCTTACCCAAAAAGCGTAAATTAAAGGGGGTTTTGTCTTCAATTCCGAGCAAAGAATCTTCACTGACGAGGATGTTTGCACCGTAAAATTTGGTCAAACTTTCAATACGGGAAGCGGTGTTTACCGTATCCGAAATGGTGGCAGCATCCATCCGTTTATCGTCGCCGATGATGCCCATGATCAAGTGGCCAGTGTGCAGGCCCATACCGGTGCGGATCAGGGAGCGGCCCTTGGTCAGGCGAGTCAGGTTGTAGGCCCGGATGTTTTTTTGCATCAGGATGCAGGCCTTGAGCGCATCTTCCGGTTTTTGGGTGAAAATGGCCATGATGCCGTCGCCCAGGTATTGATTGATGAAGCCATGATTGGCTTGGACAATGGGCCCCAATCGTCCATGGAAAGCATTGACAAAACGGAAATTTTCCTCGGGCGTCATTTTTTCCGATAAACCCGTAAAATCACGGATATCGGAAAACAGTACCGTTACTTCTTTCTCCGTTTGGTCACCCAATTGTACGTCGATGATGCTCTCTCGACCCAGAGAGCGGATGAATTCAGTCGGTACAAAGCGCCCGGTTGCGGAATGAATGCGGTGCAAGTTGAGGTGGGTATTCACCCGGGCCAAAAACTCGTCTTTGGTAAAGGGTTTGGTGATGTAATCGTTGGCGCCGGTATTGAGTCCATGCACCAAATCCTGCACCTGGTTTTTAGCCGTAATCATGATCACAGGCAATTCCGAAGGCAGGAATTTTTTACGAATTTGCTCACATACCTCATAGCCACTCATGCGGGGCATCATCACGTCCAGCAATACGAGGTCAAAATGTTTACCGTTGTTCAGGGCTTTGAGGGCATCTTCCCCGTTGAGCGCAGAGGTGATTTCGTATTTCAAGGCACTCAAGTGGCTTTTTAATACCTGTTGATTGATCGGTTCGTCGTCCACCACCAAAATATGTACAAGTGCTTCACTATGATCAATAATAAGCGCTCCTGCTCCGTTTTTGGGCACAGCGGAGCTCAGAACGTTTTCTTTTTTCCCAATCAGCGTAGCTACTGTCTCTTCCTGGGCCTTTTGCACCTCACTCAACAAATTGCGCAAAGTTCCTTTACTTTCTTTGAGATTTGGGGCTTCCACTTTTTGGACGGGCATTTCACCTTCAGAAATGGACTTGGGCAAACTAAAGAAAAACTTGGATCCCTTACCTACTTCTGATTCCAGCCACATGGTGCCACCGTGTAATTCCACCAGTTTTTTGGATATGGACAAGCCTAGGCCTGTGCCTGAAAAAGCCCGGGTTGTAGAGGCGTCCCCTTGGGTGAATTCCTGGAAAATGGCTTCTAATTTATCTGCTGGAATCCCCGAGCCAGTATCCTCCACACAAACCACCAGGTTATTGTCTTTTTCGCTGGTTTCAATTTTGATGTAACCCGTTTCGGTAAATTTTACCGCGTTGCCCAAAAGGTTGTACAAAATCTGTTGCAAGCGGTTTTCATCGGCTAGTGCTGAGGGAAAATCCAAGGGTACACTGTTGAGCAACTCAATGGACTTGCCAGCTACCAGTGGTGAGATGTTTTTGAGTACCACATCGGCCATGCTGTGCAAACTGATGGGGCGTTGGTCAAGTTCAATGTCGGCGTTTTTGAGTTTGGAAAAATCCAGGATGTCATTCACCAAACTGTTCAGGCGTTTGCCCGAAGAAACCACCATCAACAAGTTGGCCTTACGTTCGGGGTCTTTTTCTTCCTCTAGTAGCGCTTCCGACAAACCAATGATGCCTTGCAAGGGGGTGCGCAACTCGTGGGAAGTATTGGCCAAAAACTGATCCTTGAGTTTGTCCACCTGCTGCAAACGCTCGTTCATGCGGCGTTCCTTATCCAATTGTTCGCGTTCCTGCTGGAGTTCTTTTTCACGCTGTTTGAGGTGTTGGCGCTGAGTTGCCATTCGCCAGCGGTAAACCAAACCCACTATACCCGCCAACAAAGCCACAAAAAGCAAGATGGCCCAGACCGTTCGCCACCAGGGCGGGGTAATCACCACTTTGAGCGATTTGGGGCTGTTCATCCACAAGCCTTGGGCATTGGCCGCCCGCACTTTGAAGACATAGGTACCCGGTGGGACATTGACGTATTGCGCCGATTGTTCTCCTTTTATCTCTCGCCAATCAAGGTCGTAGTTTTCGAGGTAAAACTGCACCCGGTTGTGGACTGGATCGTCGTAATGAAAAACTGAAAAACCAATACTGAATACATTGGC
>JAAFHQ010000740.1 GCA_013298445.1 Chitinophagales bacterium
ACGGTGACGCCACAACTGGACAAAAACCACCTGAACGGAGTGTCGACCTTCGACTTGGTGTTGATCCAAAAGCACATCCTGGGTGTACAAGCACTGAACAGTCCCTACAAGCTGATTGCTGCGGATGCAAACAACTCCAAGACGATCAGTACTCTGGATTTGATTGCCCTACGCAAGTTGATTCTAAACATCGACACTCATTTTGCAAACAACACGTCTTGGCGTTTTGTGGATGCAACTTATGTCTTCCCGAACCCAACGAACCCCTGGTCGGCAGCCTTCCCCGAAGTGGTGAGCATCAACGACATTGCCAGCAATATGACAGCGAACTTTGTAGCCATCAAAGTGGGGGATGTGAACGCAAGCGCGAGTGTGAACAGTGCCGCGAGTGCAGAAATCCGCACGAGTGAAGACTTCAAACTCAAGACGCAGGAACAAAACCTGAAGTCGGGCAATGAATACAAAGTGAGCTTCACAGCTGAGGGCTTGAAAAACATTCAGGGTTACCAGTTCGCCCTGAACCTGGATCAAAGCAAGGTAGAGTTGTTGGACATCGAGTATGGAGTGGCCAAGGCTGAGAACTTTGGGGTCTTCAAAAACGAAGGCATCATCACGACCTCGTGGAACAGCAAATACGAGCCGGGGGCATTGTTTACACTGGTTTTGAGAGCGAAAGCAGACAGTAAACTCAGCCAGAGCTTAAGCCTGAATCGTTTGGTACACCCAGAGGCTTATGACCAGGACAATGGGAACCTGGGCATCGCTTTGAACTTTGAAGGCATCCAAGCCACTGAAGCCTATGAGCTCCGTCAAAACACTCCGAACCCCTTCAGCGATGAAACGGTGATCGGGTTCACCTTGCCAAAGGCACTGAAAGGGACTTTGACGGTAAGAGATGTGAAGGGCGCTCTGATTTACAAAGTGGAAGGCAATTATGCCAAGGGCAACAACCAAGTGAGCTTGAAGAAGAGCCAGTTGGGGGCCAGTGGGGTTTTGTACTATACTTTGGAAACGACGGATTTTACAGCGACCAAGAAGATGGTGATCCTGGAGTAAATAAATCTTGATTTTACACAACATTGCGGCCCTTAGCCATTCATTTGGTTAAGGGCCGCATTATTATTGGTACTTCCCAAAATATAGACAAAAAAATAATACAAATTCTACAAAATGCAACGCCAGCAAACCCATCTGAGACGTGAGCGAACCCTCCTGCCTGTTTATCTGCTTAGCTTTGCTCATTGACTTTTATACTGCTCCCTCATGAAAAAGGGCAAAAGACGACATTAAGCGAGTAAGTATGATTGAACTCGTCAGCCCGCTGACTTGTCCCAAAACATACCCTCCTCCCTCTTTTTAAACTGTGTGATTGAATCAACGTACGCTATGCAAATCAAATCTCTACTACTTGCTATTCTATGCTGCTTGAGTTTTCAAGCTATCGGCCAAACTTTGTGTGTAGACACTGGCGCACCCGTAGGTGGTTCAGTGGGAATCGCATCAACCGATTTTGCGCAGAGCATTACCATGAGTGGCTGCACTGGCACTTTTGCTGGCCTTGTAGTTGATGGGGGTACCACCGTCAGTGATGGCAGTCCTGTCTGGAATCTGGACATCTTTCAAGGAGATGGCTTTGGAGGAACCCTGCAGTATTCCCAAACCGGCATTGTGCTTACCGATATAGGCGGCGGCCATGTTTTTATCAATATTGCTGGCGGTAGCGGGTCCAGGGCTTTCACTGCAGGCAATCAATATACCTTCCGGGTATCAACTGCTTCTTCAACGAACTCAGTAACTGTTTTTCGAAACAACACTAGCTTTTATGCCGGTGGACAGGGATACCTTGCTGGGGCCACATTTGGCACTGGGGGAGACATTCTGAATGTGAGCATCTATACCCAGGCTGCTACCAGCTCATGCGACGCAGCGACACGCCTTTATGTCAAACACAACGCCAGTGGTAGCAATAACGGTACTTCCTGGACTAACGCCTACACCAGTTTGCAAAGCGCCATTGATTATGCACGTGTATGCAGGAACATTCAGGAAATCTGGGTATCATCTGGGACTTACAAACCATCTAAAGACAAAACCGGAAATGCAAGTCCAAGTAGTGTTGCTGCCAAGACGTTTTACATCAACTTTCCGGTAGCCCTGTATGGCGGCTTTGCAGGGACAGAAACCTTGCTTTCCCAAAGAAATCTTGCTTCGAACGTAAGCATCCTTAGCGGCGATTTGGACAACAACGACACCGCAAACCCGGCAGTCACCGCTGCCCAGGTACAGGGAACGAATGCCAATATTGTTTTGCACATCCAGGATGTGGCGGCAGGATGTACGGCAGATGGATTCACCATTACCGCAGGTCAGTTTGCTTCTGGATTTGCTGGCGGAGGCATCCATAATGAAGGAACGGGATTTCCATTCGGTTGTAGCGCCACCATCCGAAATTGCAAAATCCAGGGGAATGCTGGACCTGCTATATTCAATAGTGGTAACCTTGGCTCAAGTTCTAGTGGAAAGGTTATTTTATCGCTTGAAAATTCCACCATCTCAGGGAACAGCGAAGATTTTTATGCCGCTGGTATCTATTCTAATTCAAATGGAGGGAAGACCATTACGACGGTTAATAATTGTACTTTCTCAAACAATACCTCCACCGGAACCAGCAATAGTGGGGCTTACAACGAAGCTGCACAAAGTGGAAATGGCGAAGCAACTTTTTCCAATTGTATTTTCAGGGACAACAGCGCTACTAGCAATGGTGCAGCAGTTCATGCCAACGGATCATCTTCAGGCAGAGTAAACCACAGCTTTACCAACTGTATTTTTATGAACAACACTGCCGGGGATAAAGGCAGCGCTTATTATGCCAATGGTGCTTTCGGCGGGCGGATCACTTCAACCTTCACCAATTGCACCTTTTACAACAATGCCTCCACCAACGGCGGTAGCGCGGTCTACCACACAACCAGTGTTGCTCCGACCAGCCCCATGCTGCTTCGCAATTGTATTCTATGGCAAAATACCAATGAAATCCTGCTCGAAGGCTTGGCCACGATGACGCTCTCCTACAGCCTCATCAACGGTGCCAGTGCGCCATCTGGAGTTACCAATGACAATAGCCTTTTTAATACAGACCCCCTGTTTGTCAATGCAGCAGGTGGCAACTTGCGGCTACAGAATTGTTCCCCTGCACGAAATTCGGGCACTTCAAGCGGTGCCCCTAGCACCGATTTGGACAATAACACTCGCCCAGCTTTGGGGGGCTATGATATGGGGGCTTACGAAGCACAAACGGGTAGTGCCCCTATGACCTATTATGCCGACGCCGACAACGATGGTTTTGGCAACTCTTCTGTAAGCCAACAAGCGTGCAGTCAACCAGTGGGTTACGTGACCAACAATACGGATTGTAACGACAATAGTAATTTGGAAAAACCAGGTCAGGTTTGGTACAAAGATACCGACAACGATCAATACGCCGAGACTGGTGCAGCAAGCATCACCCAATGTTTGAGACCTGTTGGATATAAGTTAGCAACTGAATTGTCGGCAACAAGCGGAGACTGCAACGACAACAACAATGCCATCAAACCCGGCGCTACCGAAGTATGCGACGGCATCGACAACAACTGCAACGGCTCTACAGACGAAGGGGTGACTCCCTCCACCTGGTACCGGGATATGGACGGCGATGGTTTTGGGAACTTCGCTGTGACCCAACAGTCTTGTACGCAGCCATCGG
>JAAFHQ010000741.1 GCA_013298445.1 Chitinophagales bacterium
CGGGAGGTTTGAAGGCTGCGGACGGCGCTGCTGTACAAAAGATGTACAAGTTGAATTTTGAAACGGCCTATTTCGTGGTACATGCACTTTTGCCGCATTTTGAAGCCAATGGAGGCGGGCATATTGTGCTGATTGGCTCTCGGGCCGCCATCGATGCTCAGGCGGCTTTGTACAATGTAGCTTACGGATTATCCAAATCGCTGTTGATTGCCCTGTCCAACATCATCAATGCCTACGGCAAAGACAAAGGTATTCGCGCTTCGGTGATTGTTCCCAGCACCATCGATACGCCGCCCAATCGGGAAGCCATGCCGGATGCTGATTTTGAAAAATGGACCACCCCCGAGGCCATTGCCGACAGCATCCATTTCCTGTTTACCGAATCTGGGCAACACCTTCGGGAGACGGTTTTGAAAATTTACAACGAAGCTTAAATTTTCTCACATGTACTGGTTGCAAATCCTGCTTTATGGAGTGTACGCCTACCTGAGTCTGGGGTTGATTTTTGGGCTCTGGTTTGTGTTTAAAGGTGCGGAGCAAATTGATGAAAACATGCACGGGGCGACTTGGCCAACCCGCTTGTTGCTCTTGCCTGCCTCGATCGCCTTGTGGGTGGTATTGCTTAAGAAATACCTAAAACACCAAAGACATGGTTCCTGAGTTGCGCAAACGACATCGCATCATCTGGCAAATCGGCAGCGTTCTGCTCTGCCTGGGTTTTGCTGCGGCAGTCTGGGTTTTGCCGCAACCAGTCACCCAGACACAAGCATTTCAGAAAATTGATCCACCCTTGCCCCGGATCCTAGATACCCAGGAATCTGAGGAACTTACGATAAATCTCCGTGGGGATTCTACCATAGGCACACAATTGGAGTTCATCATCAAAGAACCCTTGGCGCAGCCAGTAGCGCAACTGTATTGGCAATATACCTTCATCGGCGTATTGGGGCCAAAAGGAACCCAACGCTTTCCAATTTCCGGCGCGCGCCTGGCCAAAGCACCCTACTTTTTACAAATTGTCAACCCCTTTGAAAAAACGGGCATCCAAAAATTCAACTTTAACCCATGAGTGTCAACTACACCACTGTACAATGGAATCGCCAAAAACGGCGCTACGACCGCATCATGGGTGGGATCATCGCTTTGTATTTATTGACGTTCACCCTCTTACAATTGGCCTTTTATCCCTTGATCAGCCCTGAAACCCTGATCATTCGGGCTACCGGTACCCTGGCCTTTATCATGCTGCAATTCATTTTGTGCATTGGGCCAATGGCGCGTTTAGATCATCGCTTTTTGCCCTTGTTGTACAACAGGAGGCATTTGGGCGTGACGACATTTTTGATTGGGGCAGTACACGGGATTTTTAACATCATCCAGTTTCACAGTCTGGGCTATGTGGACCCTATTTTTTCAGTTTTTGCTTCCAATACCCATTATGGCTCCTTACAGGATTTTCCTTTCCAGGTTCTGGGCTTTTTTGCCCTGCTGATTCTGTTTTTGATGGCTGCCACCAGTCATGATTTTTGGTTAAAAAACCTGAGCCCACGTTGGTGGAAAAGCTTGCACATGCTGGTGTATTTGGCCTACGGGCTGCTGGTTTTCCATGTGATGCTGGGGGCAATTCAATTGGAGCAATCGCCCATGTGGATCGGCTTTGTAGGTTTTGGCCTGTTCACCCTTATTTCCTTGCATTTGATGGCGGCAGGGGTAGAGAAAAAACGTTTGCAGGAGCAAATGGACAAAGCAGCAGTAGGAGAGGGGTTCTACCAGGTCTGCTCAGCGGAGGACATTCCTGAAAACCGGGCGAAAATGGTCTATTTGGAAGGCCAAAACATCGCGGTGTTCCGTTACGACGGCAAGGTGTCGGCGGTCAACAACATTTGTCGCCACCAGCATGGGCCCATCGGAGAGGGAAAAATTGTAGATGGTTGCATCACCTGTCCCTGGCATGGTTACCAATACCTGCCACAAAATGGGCAATCTCCCCCTCCCTTTACCGAAAAGCTGGAGACCTACGATGTAAAAATTGTCGATGGTATGGTTTGGGTCAATCCCACGCCTTACCCCGAAGGAACCGAACGCCCTGCGGCGATTATTCAAGCCTAATCCTAACCCAATGAACGAAGAATTTTACATCGGCTGGCAAGACAAAGCGCCGAAAAGCTACGGCCAATCGGTCAAATACGTGGTCTGGACGCTGGTGATTTTAGTCCCTCTCATCGCCGGAATTCTGGTGCTCAGCCAACGTGGGTTTATCCCCTCTAAATACGAAATCGCCCATTTTCGCACCCTGGAAGGCATTTTGCTAACCGAGCCAATTCCTTGTTTGAAAATCCCCCTCATACAGGATGAAAAAGGCATTATCCGTTTTCAACGCATTCTATTGATTGGAATGGGCAAAAAAAGCGCTACCCCTGCACTCGAAGCTTTAGCCCAAAAAACCGGAAAACCCCTGATGGGCAAAGGGGTTCGTTTGAAAGGCAAATTGATTTATTACGATGGGGTTGTTGCCCTTGAATTGGGGCCAGAAAAGGAGTTATTCCAGGGCTTTTCCAAACTAAAGGATGTTGCTTCAACCCCTGTTGATTTGGGCAAAGTTACCTTGCGAGGCGAAATCCTTGACCCCAAATGTTACCTCGGCGTGATGCGCCCCGGCGAAGGGAAGCCCCATCGCTCTTGTGCCATTCGTTGTCTGGCTGGCGGGATTCCAGCTTTTTTTAAGACCAAAACCAGCAATGGAGGGCAGCAATATTGTTTTGTGTTGGACCAGGATGGCCGGCCCATCAATGATAAGCTGGCGCCTTACGTGGCGGATGAGGTACAGGTTTGTGGGGTGGTGGAACAGTGGGACAATTGGTATGTTGTGAAGGCGGAGGAGTACAAGCAGTTGATGCCGTATTGGGGGAAGGGGATGGTGATGTGTAGGTGAACGGTTGGGTATGGTTGTCATCATTATTAATTAATCCATGCTTTTCTATCTATCAATAAAAAAGGAGGCATATAGTCTGTTACTCCAGGTTCAACAGAATTCAATTTTAGCAACATATAATCTTTATTATTTCCTATTTTGTTCTTAATTAATGCTATATCAAGCTTATAATACTTTAAAACCTCACTAGCAGATAGGCCTATGATGTCTTCGCAAAATTTATAATTTCTATTTAGCTTTGAAAGGCATGATATAAAATAGGGCTGCGCCATGATTTTATCAAAATACTCTAAAGAATCAGTAGGTTTGTTTAAAATATGTAATGTGTATAAAAATAGTATTGCGGCACCTGTAAGTATATTTCGGTCAAAAGTAGCACGCTCTAATACAATTCGCTCAATAAATATTTTTAAAAAAGTATCAGAATTATTAGATTCTTCTGTCATGATGTTATTTATTATGTTATACGAAAATTCGCATAAATAAAAAGTCGAATTAGAAGAAAGTGATACTACTAGGGCACATTCATTAGGCATGTTTTTTAGGCTTTTCCATTGAGGTAGTCTAGGTAGTTTTATTATGTACTCTGCGGATAAAAATTCTTGCAAAGACTTGTGAGAAAATTCATACGTATCGTAGTTTATTTGGACAAATAAGCCTGTGTGACTCTCAATTTCATTTATAACTAATGAGGATTCATTTTCGGGCAAATCAAATCTTTGATATATTTTGATATATGCTTCGCGAAGTTGACTTCTTGAAAATATTGATGTCTGAAATTTAGATGAAAAAAAATATGATAAATGTGATAAAAA
>JAAFHQ010000742.1 GCA_013298445.1 Chitinophagales bacterium
TTGGATACCTATTTTCCCGAAGCAGCCTTTTTTGTAGAGTTTGAACGTTTCGATCGGCATTTGGAAAAATTCCGGCAAAAGGGGCAAACCTTGCACTACGTGAGCATTTGTTCACCCAATTACCTGCACGATGCGCACATCCGCTTTGGATTGCGGCAGGGAGCAAATGTCATTTGTGAAAAGCCGCTGGTACTCAATCCCTGGAACGCCGAAGCTCTTCAGCGCAACGAAGAAGAGACAGGCCGCAAGGTTTTTACCATTCTCCAACTGCGCCTACACCCGGTGATCAAGGCGCTGAAACAACAAATTGAAGCCCAAACCTCCGCCAAAAAACACGACATTGACTTGACTTATATTACATCTCGGGGCGCCTGGTATTTTGCCAGTTGGAAAGGAGAATTGTCCAAATCCGGCGGAATTGCCACCAACATTGGCATTCATTTTTTCGACATGCTGATCTGGATTTTTGGCCCGGTTCAAAGAAGTGAAGTGCATCTGCATAGCCACGATCGTGCGGCAGGATACCTGGAACTGGCGCAAGCCCGGGTACGCTGGTTTTTGAGCATCGATGAAAAAACCTTACCTGCGGCCGCTCAGGAAAAAGGGGGACGTACTTTTCGATCCATTCGCATCGATGGCCAGGAGCTGGAATTTAGTGAAGGTTTTACCGATTTGCACACCGAGAGTTACCGGGGAATATTGGAGGGCCAGGGCTTTGGTTTGGTGGATGCAGCGCCTTCGATTGCGCTGGTGCACGAGATTCGCGAAGCTGAAGTGCGGGGACTATCTGGAGAATATCATCCCTTGGCGGCTTTGCCACAGGCGAAACATCCTTTTAAATAAAATATTGACGGATTTGCCGGTACGGTTGGTCAAAAAAAAGCGGACGTTAGGTAACCCTGACGTCCGCTTTTTTTTACTAAATAAGCAGTTCGCTTAGAAATATTTCGAGCGATTGTCTTTGATCTTGGCCATTTTGCGGAAGGCCGGCATAAAACGAGTACCTACCTGAGCCCGTGCACTGGTGGCAAGGGTAGACTTCAATTGATTCACATCAGAAGCCGAACTAGGTGTAGAAACATTAAATGCATTGACCACATACACACCGTTGTTTCCTGCGAACGCTTTGCTGGTTTGACCTTGCTTCAATTTGAAGGCATAAGCGTTGAAGCGGGGCTCACTACCTACGTTATTGGGCAGGAAAGACTGGTTGAAACGTACGTTGCGCAGGGTGTCCACTTTAGCGCTGTATTGAGCTGCTGCGGCTTCTACTCCTTTGCCTTTGATTTTGTCGATGATCAGTTCTCCTTTTTTGCGGTTGATGACCACAGTTTCGATGTCTTCCTTCACTTGGTCTGCCGTGGCGTTGCCTGGCTTGAAGATGGTTTTTACCCCAGCCAATACATATTTGTTGGTGTAAAACTCGGTTGGATCAGTGAAAGTATAGATATCAGGAGCAACTTCACCTTTAGATGCGCCGAAGGCCCAACGGACGATTTCCCGAGAAGTTTGGCCAGAACCCAAAGAACCCACGAAGAATTCATTGGCATTTACTGCTGGGCTGGTTTCTTGAGTAACGCCTTTCATTTTTTTCGCTGCGGCCAACATGCCATCAATGCTTTTGTTGTTGGCATTCAGGAAACGTTGTGCTTCGTCAAAACGTTTGGTTTCGGTTTCCTTAGAAGGTTTGATGACCTCATTGAGGTAAGCCACCCGTACTCCTGAACTATTGGAAGTAATTCTTTTGCCAGTTACCTCTACCAAGTGTACGCCGAACTGTGTTTCTACTGTGTACAATTTGCCTTGTTCAGCCTGGTAGAAAATCAGGTCATCGTAAGGTTTAACCATTCCACCTGGACCAGAGTAACCCAAGTCGCCACCGCTCATGGAAGTACCATCCTGGCCAAAACGGGCAGCCATGGCTTCAAAAGTAGCGGTACCTTTTTCGATGGCACCTTTGATACTGTCGATACGCGCTTTTGCTGCTGCCAATGGAGTTGTAGCATCAGGGCGGATCAAAATATGGCGAGATTTTACACTGTCAGGCACGATTTTGCGGTCCAGCAGTTTTACGGCACGGTAAGCGTTACCTTCTACATATGGGCCAAAAATTCCGCCGATTGGCAGGTTGAAAATGCTGTCTGCATTCTGCAACAAACCTTCTCTCTTTACATAGGCACCATCGATGGTTCCAAGGTATTGCTCCACAAACACCGTATCATTAGGAGCCTGTTTCCACTCAGTAATCAGGTCCGCAATTTTTTTGCGATGTACAGCAGAGTCTGCTTTGGTTGGTTTTACGTCAAAAATAACCAGACCGAGCTTGCGGGCTTCTTCGGTGAATTTGAACAAACCTGGATTTTCTTTCAGGTAGCTGGCATAATCTTCGTCAGAAACCGATACTTCAGCGTTGTCGATGGCGTCAAATGGAATGCGGGTGTAAACCAGCTCCATCATCGTTGCACTTTCTTTCTGGCTCATTTCAGCAGCCCAGCTAGGCATATACATCCCCTTGGATACCATATTGACCAACTTGGTCTGAATGCGATCCTTGATGATCTCCTGCTCCTGGATAGCCCAATAAGAGCGAGCAGTAGCAGTCATGGTATTAGAGGTGATTTGCTGCTTCAGGGAGTTCAATTGTTCCCGGTTGAGTTGCCCGGTTGTTTGATCCATGAAACGCTGCATGATGATTGGACTGGGTTCAGGACCAAATTGAAGGTCGTTCAATTCGTTTTTGCTTACCCCAAGGCCAAGCTTTTTACCTTCCTGATCAATCAGCGACTTTTCCACGAAATAATCCCACAGCGCACTGCGACGAGCATAAATGTCACCAGTTGATCCTGCATAGAGGATACTTTCGGTGCGGTTAAACTCATTCAGGTCTACTTTTTGGCCATTAATTTTGCCAATGCTAGGTTGTATACTGCCAAAGATACTATTCTGGCCACCCATCATATCCTGAATAATGAAGCCAAGTAGGCCAAGCGCGATCAACACCACAATCAAAGCGCTATTCTTGCGAATTGTACTAATCAGAGCCATCTTTTCTAATTAACTTTGAAGAAAAACGACGCAAATGTAAACAAATAAAATTTGAAAGCAGTACTTTTCCTAGACCATGATCCTAATAAATGTATGAATTTTAACAATTTTATTTTCGCCTTGTGCTAAAAAACAAACCCGATGCGCATATTCTTGGTGTTGATCCAAATGATCTGGCTGTTTTTACTCACCGTGCTTACCCAGGTGGGTGGCCTGATTTGGTTGCTGAATCGGGCCTTCTGGACGAGGCGTAAATCGATCAAGGGGCGCTGGGCTTGGCGCAGTTTATCCTTTGGCCTGCTTTATTTTTTTTCCGCCATCGTATTGATACCCTTGCTGGCACGACTCAACGGAAGAGTGGCCCTGCCCTTGGGAACGAGGTCGGAACGCCCCGTAGCGCCGCTCAGCTGGTGGACTTGCCTGAGCAATCGGCATTATGTAACCCCTGCTTTGTACGAGCTGGCAATCCGGCAAGGCCGTTTTTTACAAAAACTGGACGCCCAACAACACCTGGTGTACCTGGATGCCAATTTTCCTTTTGGCCGAAACTTCCCCCTTTTTCCCCATCTTAGCCATAGTGACGGGAGAAAATTGGACCTCGCCTTTTTTCGCTACGATACCCGAGAGCAAAAGAGCACAACCCAGTATCCCAGTTTTATGGGCTACGGCTTTTCGGAGCCACCCGCCGAAGGAGAG
>JAAFHQ010000743.1 GCA_013298445.1 Chitinophagales bacterium
AGGGCTAAGAACAATGATAAGGTTCTCATTAGATAGTCGGTTGTTATTTTGGTTAAATAGAAGTTTGTACTTAGGACAAAGTAAAAGAGAAGATTGTTCAGGAAAGTTGTAATTATAACAAAATGGGTAAACTATAGACGAGGAGGATGAATTTCAAGATGAAAGAAAAGTAAACGGGTTGTTTGAGAGCCCCCCAGTTGGTTTACTTAAAAAACGAAAACCAACTGAGGGGCTCTTGCGATATCCTAGATTTATTTTTTAGCTGAAAGCTCTTTATACTGTTACAACGCCACGGTAGTAATCTTCAGGCTATTCTTTTTCTCACCCTTCACTTCGTGAGCCAGGAGCAATTGATTGTCCAGCATCAAACCCGTTGAATTAAGCGCATTTACGGTACCATCTACGGCTACCGTTTCAGATACCTTATCTCCGTTGATTTTTCTGAATACCAACTGGTTTCCACTATCCGCCTGGCTTTGTTCCCAGATCATCACCGCTTGTTTTGCACCCGCCATGATCCAGGGATTTTTTACCGATGCCTCGTCCAATACGAAGAGTTTTTTGCCCTCCTGAGTTACCAGACGAATACCCGATTCGGTTTCTGCGCCTGAAAACCAGGCGATCAAAGCTCCTTTGCCATAAGTGCTGGAGATGGCCCCACTGTGTGGACAACCATTGATTTTCCAGCCATCGTTGTGGACGATTTGGGGTTTGGAAAAAGTTGCTCCATTGTCGGTAGAAGTAATTTTGGCGATGTCGCGGATGTCATCGTTGTTGTCGCGGTAGTAGACGTGCAAGGCTCCATTGGCGTCGACGAGAAGGTTGATGTTGCAACAATCGCAAACCACTGGGTCGATCAATCTTTCGGGTTGGAATACCCCGTTTTTGCTCAATACCATCCGCAAATCGCGCTCTTCGTGTTTGGTGCTGTTGGCCACATCCTTCAGGTAAAATACGGCGATTTCGTCGTTGGGTAAAACAATGGCGTCAAAAAAGCCACGCATGGCTTTGGCCGGATCTGAGTCGACATTTTGCGGGCTGGTCCAGGTAGTACCAGCATCTTTGGATACACAATACACCAGATCGGAGGTGCGGCGGCCACCTGACTGTGCACCTGCTGGTGCGTCAGGGCGATTGGTGAACACTGCCACCAGACTGCCGTCTTTTTTTGCCAATACTTTCGCCCGCATCAAGCGGCTATTGCCAATGCCTTTGCCAGAAAAAATCACTTTTTTGTCCCCGAAGGTTTTGCCTTTGTCTTTGGAAAAGGCCAGACAAAAGGAAGTCAAACCTTGCTCGTCTTTCTCCGTCCAGGAAAGCAAAATTTCTCCTTTGGGCGTTTGGGTCAACAAAGGCATGGTGTAAGCCTTTGAGGAATCTATCGCAAAAGCACTGGAACCCGAAGGAACCGAGCTAAATACAGGCGAAGTTGGCAATTTGGTCCATTGGTCGACGCTTTCAACCCTACTGGTATTGCACATAGGCATGTTTTCGTCAAGGTTTACTTTAGCCTCCTCTTTTGGACTAAAGATGCTTACCATGCTGAAGAACCAAACGTTGAAAAATGCAATTATTTTGATCATTAGATGAATGGATTGTGGTTAAAAAAAAGCAAATATAGTACTTGATAAAACGCGAAAGTATATGGGGAAGTGCTATCAAGTGCTGCTAACCGACAATCCGGGCAATTGAGTAGATGGATGGGAGGGTTATGGAGATTTATTTCTGCTCAAATTCAAATAAAGTTCCCAGTTGATGGTGTTGTACCTTTCTTCCTGTCAAAACAATGGTTTCATCCAAAAGCCTTGTTTTAATGTTTTCCAAAAAGGGGATTAAACCTGGCTCATACCTTTCTATTTTTTTTCTGATTTCGTCTTCAGTGTCGCTGTCGTCGAGAATGTGTATCACCGACCTTCCCGCTTCTCCAATATTTGCAATGATTTCTATTTTACCCAAAAAAGTGTATCCTTTCCAGCACCAACCATTCAATTCACGAAGGCCATTGTGAATGTTGACTTTTTTTGATAAAATATCATCAATCGTATTGATGATCATAGACTTGTGGATTTCTCCATAATTGAGAAATGGGTTGATTAGCTTACTAACGGCTGAACGGCAATCTTTATGCTTGTAGTTGATGCTAATGAGTTCGAGGTATGTTTCTTGGCCCAGTTCTGATTCCAATGATTGAGTTGAATAGAGGTACGTTTCAAAATCGCTGGAGCTTAATTTTGAATCTAGATAGTCCAATAATAGTTGTCGGGTGTTTGTGTTCATTCGGCTAAATTAATGGGAGTTCGGGATTTTCCGAGTGTATCATTCCTCATTCATCCGATACTGCTTAGGCGTCATTCCCGTCTGTGTTTTGAAAAAACGCACAAAATCACTGGCCTCGTTCCGGCCAATTTTGAAGGCGATTTCAGCGATGCTTAAAGTGGTTTGTTTGAGTAAAACCTTTGCCTCCAGCACCAACATTTCGCTCAATAAATCGTAGGCCGATTTGCCAGTGGCCTTTTTCACTGCCTTGTTGAGGTGATTGGGGCTGACGGAGAGCAAATCAGCATAATCGCCCACTTTTTGTTTTTGGTAGATGTATTGAGAAAGGGCGTTTTTGTATTGTTCAGTCAGGGAAAATGCAGCGTCGGAAGCTGAATTTTTGGAAGAATCCACAAAGGCATTGAGCTCGGTGAATAAGGTGATGAGGTAAACCTGCAAAATTTCAATTCTGCACTTAGTCCCTTTTTTGTACTCTTGCAACAAACGATCCAATAAGCTTAAAATGGCGGGTTTAGCCGAGTCGTTGATCACCACCAAGGGATAACAATTGAAATTCAGGAAGGAAAAATTGCTCAACAGGTCTTTTAAGCGATAGTCCGAAGTCAACAGATCAAGGTTAAAATGGCAATAAAAACCCTCCGCTCCACTGCTGATGTGTTCGTGGGTGGTGATTTCGTAAGCAGGGATAAAAAAGAAGGTGTTTTCACCAAAATCAAACTTATTCAAACCCTTGCTGCGAATGCTGCGCCCGTTGGTCAGGAAAAAAAAATTGAAGAGGGTTATTCGCCGGGGATACAAATCAGATTGCAGGGGGAGTTTGACCAGACTGATGTAATCCTCAATCCGGTTGATGTGAAAGAGGTGATGCGTAGGCGCAATAAAAGAAGGCAAGTGAACGCCACCCTTGTACAAGTCCGTTTCCAACTCAATGGGACTAAAGGTCTTGATGTCGTGATTGAGTAACATACTTGCGATCTAGGTTAACCAAGTTCCAGCAAAGTTACAATTTTTTCTGCTGCACGCACTGCCAGGGCTACACTCGTGAGGGTTGGATTTGAGGTAGTAGACATTGGAATGACTCCATTGCCACCCAAAAACAAGTTATCATACCCCCAAACCTGGGAATAGGAGTCACATACTGAAGTGCCGTCATCCACTGGCCCCATGCGGGTGGTGCCCTCGTAATGAAGCGAACTTCCGGCGGGCATCAGGGTTTGGTCACCATCTACAATCACTTTACCAAAGGCCGCCATCGCTTTTTGTTGCATGGCTTTAGCGGCGGCGACGGCCTCCCGGTCTTTTTCAGTGTATTGAAAACGGAAGTTCATTTTGGGCATGCCCAGGTAGTCGGTTTCGGTGTCTGAAAACACAATCTGGTCTTCGTATTGTACTTCTTTCAAACAACCCCATCCCAGGCCAACGATGTGTTTGGGGTTGTTGTAGGTATTGGTTTTCATTGGAGA
>JAAFHQ010000744.1 GCA_013298445.1 Chitinophagales bacterium
TTTTCGAGATGTTTTCATAATGCGGATGTTAAGTTTGTGTTTGTTTGTGGTGCAAAACAAGGCTCAAACTCAAATTCCGTAGGGAAAAATCGTCGGAAGAAGGGGAAATCCGATGGGATTAGGCTCCTCCTGGTTATTTTGCTCGGAGGATATGAATAGCCCCTGGCTTCAGCCTGGGGTTAGAGGAATGCCATCAAATTCGGGCTTTAGCCCAATATTAATAAAGCCAAAATCTTGGGCTAAAGCACAATGTCATTGACTTAAGGATTTTTGCGTTGAATTTGGTAGCCTGCTTTTGCCTCAAAACCCCCTACCCCTGTGAGGGGAGTACAGCCTACGTTAGCTCACTATTCTACCTTTTTCTCAAAAAAAAGGTAGGGTTTTTGCTTACCGAAAATGTACTCCCCTCACAGGGGTAGGGGGTTGGTTGGCCTCAGCACAATGCTGCGCTGAATGCACCTTTTTTCTTAAGTCAATGACATTGGGCTAAAGCCCGCAAGAGAGCGCGATTGCCATAGTCCCCAGGCTGAAGCCAGGGGCTATTCAATTGTCTTTCAGGCTAAAGCCTGGAGGTTTTAAATTGTCTGAGCGATGAAACCTTGAATTGATGCGCCTTGAATAGCCTCCGATTCCAGGAAACAAAAATGTCGCGTAGTATGGAATTAAACCTTCTTTTCCTGCATTTGTCGGTAGGAAGTAGGCGTAGTACCCGTTATCTTTTTAAAAGCCAGGTTAAAGGCATTTTTGGTGCCAAACCCAACTTGATAAGCGACTTCAATGGCATTTAATTCCTGTTTGGAGGTACTGGCGAGGAGATCTTGTGCTGCTTTGATGCGGTAGGTATTCACAAACTCCGCAAAACTTTTGCCCGCCTGTTCATTGATGGCTTGCGAAACGTGGTGCCTTTGCGCTTTTAATTTTTGTGCCAAGCCATCCAGTGAAAGTTGATTGTCGCGGAACAGTTCTTCGTTTTCCATCAATTCCAAAATCCGCTGAAAAAGTGCGCTGGAATTTTCTACACTGAGCACTGAATTGCGGTACTTGATGGGTTTGATGGCTTCTTGCAACGGCATCCCAGCAAAGACCCTGGGCTCAATGTAGCCCAGCCAGGCCACGAGGTAGATAAAAAAAGTCAGACTGACTGCGTCCAGTTGTCGCCATTGAGGGGCATGTAAGCCCAAAACCTGAGAAAGTCGATAGTAAATAAAGGTCAAAACAATGCCCCAATAAGCGTTGACCAACCAAATACTCCAACGTTTCAATTCCTGGTTTTTCTGGACATGGGGTTTTAGCATAATTTTCATCCAAATGCCATAGGTGATCATTTGGATAAAAACCGGGATCAAATACCAATGGACTAGCGGCCATTCAGGAATCCAACTTAGATAGGCTGTAAGGGATGGAAAAAAGCGGAGGTAAAAAGGCAACAGCAAAAAAGTAGTGATTACAAAGGGTACAGCGTGCCAAAGCACCTTTTGCGCACTCATTTTTGGGCGTTCAAAAGTCGCTACGAAATACAAAAACAACAGCGGCCCATAACCAAGCTGGAGCGGATAACTAATGACTTTAAAGCCCGGCAAACGATCCATCCAATGCAACCACCACAATGCCCACTCCAACAGGGTCACCACCAGCAGGGCCATCAACAAACCCAGGATTCGATTGGGCAAACGATTCTCCTTCAATGAAAAAAGTAGAACAGTCAATAAAAGCCCTTGAGCTGCCGCAACTATTGCCGCAATTGCCCAAAAGTGGAGCGTCATAGTGGGTGATTTTTTACCAATAAAGTAAACGAATAGTAGCGGTAAAGTAAGGTTAAAAATTCGGCGTAGTATTGTTTTTTTATCTAAATTTCAACACCTTTGTAAGGTAATCCCCAAAAATTGCGTTCCATGCCCCGTACAGTTTTTCTGACCCTGTCGAGCTTGTTTCTCTTTCCTTTTTTGTCAATTGGACAAGACTACCTACCTGCTGACGGGATTGTAATCACAAAAGACACGCCACAAGTACGTAAGGTTAGCATTGTAGCTTATGGTTCCGATTATGTGCAATTTCAAAACATCGATGGAACAGGCAAATTGATCAGACTCAATGCCAATCAATTCCAAAGTTTCACGCTTTTGAACAACAAATCCCGCTTTGAGCCCTGGAAAATTCAAGGCAATCGCCTGGCTATTTTACAAGTTCAGGGAAAAGCTGGACAATTAAAACTAGCCCACACTTTGAATCCTAAAGCCAAAGAGTGGTTCTTACAACGCGATTCTCTGGTGGCACAAAACATTCGACCAGACAATTACCAAACACGATTTGATTCGCTGAGCAATGATCAGCCCTTCACCAGGGCTGCCTTGCCCCATGTTCGTTTCAAACGGAACAGCATGTTGCGTTTTTTGAATTATTCAAATCAGGGACAAAAAGGCCTTTTTTCTTACCTCAGAATTGGGCCTACTGCGGGTTTTAATGCCGAAAATGTGCATTTAAATCGCATCATGGGTCGTAATTTCCGAGAAAATGCGACCAGTACAGCCTACAGTCAGCGCTACCACATTGGCGTCCAAGCAGATATTCCGTTTGGTGTAAGCAACAGACTTTCCCTGGTTTCATCTTTACTTTTTGTTGCCGATGATCAGGCTTTTACCGGGCCACGCCAATTCGACGATGTTCGCAATGGTTTTTCGATCCAGTCCTATTATTTAGAATTGCCCTTAATGGCGAGCATTCAATTGCCTCCCTTGAGTGCCCGGAACCATTGGTATCCTTTTGTTCGAACTGGGCTAACCTTGCGGCAACGGATCAAGACGGATGCCTTGCGTTATCGGATTGTTGCCTTGAGTGATGATGTAGTAGATGCCCGATATGTTTCGGTAGAGCAAGAGTACAAGAGTGATTTTGGTTTGACTGCCGCTGCTGCAATTGCTCATCCTTTACTTAAAAATGCTGTGCTGGAAATCAATTTGCGCTATCTCTATTTTTTGCAAAGAGATTTATTTACTGGCCGCTTGAGATTGTCTGCTTCTCTTAAATTCGGAAAATAAACCTTCTACCAATTAGACCATGAAGTATCACAATTTACTATTGGCTTTTTTTCTATTGCTGAGCGCTTGTGAAAAATCCATCGATCAAGTGGAGGAATACCCTTTGGGCGAAATTTTGTCCGTCAATAAAACTGACGATGGTTTGGCCATAAAAGTGGTCGGACGTGGCCGTTCCCAGGGCTTTTATGACATTTTAGATACAGGGATAGTATGGTTTGAGTCGAGTGAATTGCCTTTAGGGCCTCCTCTTGAATCTGCCTCAATATCATTAGGTCGTTCACTGCGCAGCGGGGAAAAATTTGAACTGGAGATTAGCCAAAATCTCGTCGTTGGTCGAAGGTATTTCATCCGCATGTATTCCCGCATCCAGAGTGGGGTGGTCTATTCGCCAGCACAGGCCATTGTCTTTTGAGAAATGATAAAACCGATCTTAAATTTGCAGGAAGAAACTGTAACTTGTGCAAGCGTAAAATTTACAATTAACAACCGTTGCCTAATGGTTGAACTTGCTCAAGCCATCAAATTATGTTCAAATCCCTGCTTTCACTTCTTATCTGTACTTTAGTTGTTACGGCAGCACAGGCCCAACAAATCAGCAAAGCTGACTACCAACGCGCAGTAGCCTCCCTTTGGAGCAATTTCAACAACAAAAAAGTATTCAACCACAATCCCCAGCCCATTTGGGCGCAGGATAGTTCGGGGAT
>JAAFHQ010000745.1 GCA_013298445.1 Chitinophagales bacterium
CAACCTAATGCTGGTTCCTTAAATCTTATAGAACCACCATGTGTGTTGATTATTTCTTTTACTATTCCTAATCCCAACCCGCTTCCAGAACCAACAATCATGCTGTCTTCTGGGTTTAAACGTTTATCAAGGTTTTCATATAATTTTCCGTCAGGATCAGATATAAAAGGAATAAATACTTCTTCAAATCTAAATGGTTCAATTCCGATTCCTGTGTCTCTTATGGTTAGAATGTTCATCCCATCACCTCTTCCTGCTTCTAATTCTATTTTCCTGTTTTTGCCACCAGCAATTACAGATTTAATTGAATTTGACATAACATTGAGCAATATTGAATAAACCTCTGCTTCTAATATGTTTCTAAGAACAATATTATTAGGGATTTTTTCATAAATTATTGATATGTCGTATTTGTTTATTATTAATTCAAATACTTTTTCAACTTTCTTCACTCTTTCTAGCAAAGCTACTTGTCCGGCTTTTCCTCGCCGCTTATCACCTCCAATCAAAGATGTTAAACTAAGCAGCTCGGAAAGCCTATCCTTTAATTCAATGAAGCTATTGTTTATTCGTTCAACTTCTCCTCTTTGATTGAGAGAAAGCTCCTTTGCTAGGATTTCAAGGGAGCTTTTATTTTGTTCAAGAACACCGAGCAAAGATTTCACCTCGTGTGAAAAAATAAGAAGAAGAGTGGACGTAGACGCAACCAAGCGCAGGTGTGTAAGCTCCACTTGGTTCGCGGCATGTTGTTTTCTGATAACATCCGTAACCCGCTCAAAAACTGCTTCAAATTCCCTTTTTTGTGGTGGTGGTAATACTTCGGACAGCACTTTTGCTTCTGAAGTCAAATGGGACAATGCTGATTCAATAACTCTGCTTTGTTCAATTTTTTCACCTATGATTTCTTCATATTTTTCTTTTGCAAGCATTGCCTCTTTCAGGAATTCTTCTCTGATATAGAAATCCCGTAAAATAGTTGACCAATCAATTGCAAAGCGAACAAAAGCTTTTAATTGTTCTAAAGCTGGGCTAGAGACAAAGCCTTCCCTGTTTAATTTAGGTTCAAACCCTTTTGATTCACTGCCAATTTCTACATTACCAACATAGCTCCTCATCGAAAGCATATTTAATAATGATCTTCCTGGGTCTACTCCTCTTAAGGTTTGCGCAAATTCGAACAATTCATCTTTTACTGGTCTGCCTTTCCTTATACCTCTTTCTTTATCAATATCCAACCAGTCATCATCTCCATAGGGGTAAACCCTTACCTCTTTGTATCGAACTTGGACTCCTCCCCATTCAGGAAGTATTTTTTCAATAGTACCTAATGACAAAATATTTGGGTCTCTAATCTGATTTCTGTCATCTACAATGATACCTAACTTAAGCTTGATATCTTCCAATTGTGGAAAGATGATAGAAGAGGTAATAGTTCTTTCTCCGATGCCAAGAGCATTCAATTTGCACACTGCTTGATTTTTTTCATTTATATGAGCGGTTAGAGTTCCCCAACCACTATTGATAAAACTCTCTCTAATGTCTCGTACCTCGACTTCAAATTCAGGAGCGATAATTTTCACATTAAACCCAGGGTCTTCTTTGAAATTTTTTCTACTCGTTCCTCGATTAGCTGCCAAAACTGCTAATTGTCTTTTAAGCCAATTATATCCTCTGTTAGTCCATTCCTCTGGTACATCACTGATAATTAAAATGGTACCAGTAGATGCATTTATTACTTCAGTCTGAGTCCCTGGGCATTTAATGGTAGTGACATCTTCACCGGGAACAAATTTAGTCCAAGGAAAATCAACTATAGTTTTTTCGATTAAAGGTTGATTACCAACTAAGTTACCTGCTCTTGTTCCGTTTGTGATTAATTTAAGATGCGTCCCTAGTCTTCTACAGCTAAACCGACCTATGCCTTTAGCCCCCGAAAGTGGCCTACCAAATACCTTTGAAACTTTTCTATCATTTTTATTTGTGGTTGCTATACGCATCCAGTATTTTTCAACTGATTCAAAGTTCATTCCTGTGCCATTGTCAGAAATAATTATCTGCATTTTACCCTGGCTATCTTTCGTAAAAGTCAATTCAACTAGTGTTGCGTCAGCATCATATGCATTCTTGACTAATTCAACTAATGCAAGATGAACAGTCTCTACTAATTTCTCACCTAATTCACGAAGAAGAGCGCTATCGACTGTAAATTTTAAATGATCCATTGATAGCAAATTAGAAAATCGAACATGAGTAAAAAATGCATTTTAAAGACAAATTGGGGGTGCGAGTGCCAACATATTTTGCCTTAATCCTGGCTATTTTGCAAATTAGCTTAACTACATTGCGCACTTAAGGTTACAAATGTGAGCAATTCAGACAACAAGATAATTTCAACATCCCAGACCTGCAAGAAATAACCAAAATTTCTACACCCACACCCCAAACACTCGTTTCCCCTTCACCACTTCCCAACCACTTTTCCAGCTCTTCTTTTTTCCCTGATCAAAAACCAGCAAATACCCTTCGGCTAGCCCTTGCCGCTCCAGATAATCTGCCAATTGCGCCAAACCCTCCGCGTGTACCTTAGCCCCCCTCCAAATTTTGAGCTCCGTGATGTATTTGTGTTGGAAGTAGGTGATGACCACATCCAAGCGACGTTCCTCCGAAATTTGGGGTTCCTTGAAGTCGTAGCCCGAGCCGTTGATGATCGGTTTGATGAAAGCGAGGAAGACCAGGCGGCCATTTCTCTCCAAAAAATCGCCGTCTTTTTTACTGTGTTGTTCCTTCATAAAGGCCTGGAATTTGAGTAGCACCGCTTCCATGTTCAAACGCTGATCGGGTAGGCGGAAGTTTTGGGGCACGTTGTAGGCACCCAAAAGCACCTGGGAGGTGGCTTTGGAGGTCATGTAGGCGTAGATGACCTCCTCATAAATGCGGTTGTGGATGCTGATGCCCAGCCCATTTTTGAGGATGCCATACATCAGGCCCTGACTCACGGTTGGGTCGTGGATGGAATAACTTTGATACTCGATGTCCACCAGTTTTTTGTGCACCAGGTTGTATAAGGCGGGGTTGTTTTCCAGGTTTTTGATCAGGCTGTCAAAGTTGGTGTTGTTTTCTTTGACGATCATGGAAGCGGCCCGTTCCACATCGGCTGGAGTCCAGACTGTGGTTGTTTTAGCGGGCAAAATTTGTTCATCAATCGTTTTGCACAACTTGCTGACCAAAAAAGGATAACCGGAGGTGTAATAAAACAGGCGCTCAGCTACGGCTGGGGCATCCAGTGTTACCTGCTTGTCCCGGGCGTATTCCTCCAGCATGGGGATCATTTCGGCCACTTGTAGGTTCATGTCCACGGTGAACTCGGTGGCGATGTTCCAGGGTGAGTTGTATTTTTGTTCGTCGTCGGGACGAAGTTTGAGTTTGAGGGATTTGACATCGTGTACGCCTGCGAGGATGACGGAGTGGAAAGTTGGGAAGTTGTCGCTTTCCAGGTATTTGTTGCGCAGCATCGCCAAAAAACTGATGAACAACTGATTGTTGCTGCTTTTGTCTACCTCGTCGATAAGCAACACCATTTTTTTCTCAGCCTGAATGGCCATGCTGGTAATCAATGAGGATAATGCTTCCAGATTACCAATTTCAGTCTTATTCTGATTTAGCCAATCCATTAAAAAAGGGGCAGATAGAGATGCGTGTTTGCTTAGCAATTTTACAAAACCAGCGGAAAAATTCTT
>JAAFHQ010000746.1 GCA_013298445.1 Chitinophagales bacterium
AATCTTTCAGACTCTCAATGTATTGGATGTCTTCCAATGGAACCTTGATCATTTTTTTATCCGCCCGCACGATGATGCTGTCCGCAGTTTGCATGGGCATACTTTCGTCGCTAATCGCTGGAATACTAGAAATACCAGGAGCAATGATGATGGAGGAACCTAGACCCGAGGCACTCGGCGTTTCGCTGGCACCACTGGCCGCCTGTTGAAATTGTGAATACGCCTTACTCAGCGCTTTAAGGAAACGACTAAAGGGAATGGGTTTCAACAAATAATCGACCGCATCCATTTCAAAGGCTTCGATGGCGTAATCGCGGTAAGCAGTGGTGAAGATAATTTTGGGTCTTTGTTGCAGGGTTTTTAGAAACTCAATGCCATCCAATTTGGGCATTTGAATATCCAAAAACAAAAGATCAACCGTTTGCTCCTGCATCAGGGCAAAAGCTTGCAGGGCATTTTCACAACGCCCGATCAGATCCAGCCCTTCGATGCGATTGATGTAGGAGCTCAATACATCCAGGGCCAATGGTTCATCATCGACAATTAGACATCTTATCTTCATATTTCCTGTTCTAAGCGCTAATATTTAGCACTAAAGTCGCACATTGATTCTTACTACCTTGATCCGTTTGAGGTCAACCCCATTTGCCGTAGATAGAATTTCTTTTTCACCAAGCAATGATTCTGGAGTACTCTTCCGCGTATCATTTAAAACCAGCATCAACCCAGCATCAATTTTGCCACCATTCCAATTGCTGACTGCTCCGCCGTAGTCCCAACCAAAGCCCCAAAAGGTAACCGGTTTGCCATTTATCCTGACCAGTTCTTCCAAGGTAGTGCCGATGGTAATGCCTTCGGGCGATTTCCAATCGGTTCCCTCTTCAGTGATGCGCAACAATGCGGGGCGGTCTTTCACAAAGCTGGTGTCGTAATACACTTCAACGGCATTGCGGGTATCTCCAAAAATGACAAAACCTGGTGCCGTAGCACCTTCCCCCAGGTAAATTTCCTGGCGTTTTACATTTTGCACACCAAAGGTTTGTACCAAATCATTTTCCAAGCTGTGGGCAGCGTACAAAGGCCCAATTCGTTGACCAGGCACCAATAAAAAATCCCCACCTGCTTGTTGTTTTCCATCATTGAGTGCTTCTGCTTGAGGTTTTTTACCAGCGGGTTGGCAAGCGAAAACGAACAAGAGCCCCAATCCAAGCAAAAGATAAGCGCATTTCATACAATCAGGTGTTTGCGTCATACAAGACATTAAATGTAGAAAAGTTTAGCCAAAGGTAGTGTTGGCAGGTGTTTAAATTTTTTTGCTCCATTTCCAGCGCTCTTCAACTTGCCGAAAGGCATTTAAGTTTTCAGCACTGCCCATAAAATCGGTAATGGTATCCAGGTGTTCAAACATGGGTTTATCCGCCCAGCCATGACCACCTTCGGTGCCACTCACCAAGATGTAGGGCTTGTTGAGTGCTTTCAGGCGTTGAGCGATGGCGCCTGCGCCAAAAAGGGGTAAGTAGCCCGGTTGATCTGGTTTGCAGAGGTGGTGAGAGGCTGCGCCGTAAGGCACCAGGGGGTCGGTTTCACCATGAAATAGCAGCGATGGTAAGGCATTTTCGGCGGTGATCCAGTTGATGTCCAGCAAAGCACCGGCCATACTCAATAGTCCAGCATATCGAAATCCATGGGGTAAGTCACGTTTTTCCACGCCTAAGTCTCCTTCCTTCCAATACGCTGCGTTGACGATGGCTTCCGCTCCTGCGCTGCTGCCCGCTAGAATAATCCGTTCAGGGTTGATACCCCAGGTTTCGGCGTTTTGCAGCACAAACCGGGTGGCCGACCATACATCTTCCGCTGCGCTGCGAAAAGCCGCAATTTTAATGGATTGTTGCTGATCGCAGCTCATCGAGCGGCCCCGCATACTCAAGTGATAGGAACAAGGGATAGCAACGAGCCCCAGGCGGGCCAGTTTTTCAGCAAATTGTGCATAGCGGATTTCACTGCGACTGCCTTCGGAAAAGCCGCCGCCGTGGAAATACAGTACGGTGGTACGGCCAGGTTTAAGCAATTCGTCTTCCAACTGGTAAACATCCATAGCCAAGGGCTGACCATTTTTTTCAGCATAAACATGGGTCGATTTATTCAAAGCAGCTTTGGCTGTTGAAGAATCCGACTGTCTATTTGCCCCGAACAACCGGGAAATTCGCCTGAAAGTATGGTTGATCCAGCTTGGCTTTGCCATTGGTAGATTGAATGTTTGCTGGGGGCGAAGGTAGGAAAGGGGAGTTAGAAAACAAAAAACAAGATCTTTGACTAGCTAAACTATTGCTTTCAGAAAGTATAGCGTGTATTTTTGTCAATCATTTCGGTTAAAAACGCTGTAACTTCAACCACCGGACTCTGCGACCAATCTCACATGAAAAACACCATCCTCTGCATTTTTTTGATCCTTTGCAGCGTGTATTCTTTCGCCGCCGATGTCCCTTTAATCCTCAATTTTCCTGCAAAAACCTACCAAGCGTCCAATCAAATTTGGTCCATCACCCAGGATCAACAGGGCATCATCTACGCTGGCAACAAAGATGGTCTCTTGGAGTTTGACGGGGCCAACTGGGAGCTTCATCCCTTGCCCAACGGCCAAACTGCACGCGCCGTGGCCAGCGATCAGCGTGGGAAAATCTACTGCGGGAGTTATGGCGAATTTGGCTTTTGGCAACGCAATCAATTGGGTGAACTATACTATACCTCCCTCAGCAAAAAAGTACGCCGCGAGGCCATTCGCAAGGAAGAATTTTGGCACATTTTGGTGCATAAAAACGTGATTTATTTTCAATCCTTTGGGGTCATGTACCAATACGATGGCAAAAAAGTAACCCGGGTTCCTGCCTATTTTCCCTTTATGTTCATCAAGGAGTGCAATGGTCGTTTGTTGATTCCAGCCATTCGGGCACCGATTTATGAACTAGGGGTAAAACAAAAAGTAAGCGAGTTAAAAGGCAGTGACTTTTTTGCCAATCAAACCATTACGGCGCTCATCGCCGATCCGGCTGGCTTGTTGGTAGGTACCAGCCATGAGGGTATGTTCCGACAAAAGGGAAATACTTTCGTCCCTTGGGAGCACCCCGTAAACGCTGAATTGAAGCGGTATCAACTGAACAAAGCGATCCGACTGCGCGATGGTCGATTGGCATTGGGAACCATTCTAAACGGTGTTTTTATAGTCAAAGGAGCACAAATCCAGTACCACATCAACCAGAACAATGGCTTACAAAACAACACCATTCTAAGCCTGTTTGAGGACAAAAAACAAAACTTGTGGTTGGGACTTGACAAGGGGCTGGACCTGGTTGCACTCCACGACCCCATGTTGTACTACACCGACCGGGAGGGGGAAATCGGGTCCATCTATGCCGCAGCAATCCACCAAAATCGGCTCTTTATCGGCAGTAACCAGGGCGTTTTTTACCGAAGCTGGCCATTGCTCAAGAATGAAAGGTACCAATTGTTCCCAGGCTCACAAGGGCAGGTCTGGCAATTGAAGGTGTTTAATGATCAATTGCTTTGTGGGCACAATGAAGGTACCTTTGTTATTGAAGGCCAACAGTTTCGACGTATTTCCAATGTGACAGGCGGGTGGTGGTTTGTTCAGCTACCTCAACGGCCAGAATATTTATTTCAGGGCACCTACACTGGACTGGTTGTTTTCCGCCGAAATGCGGCGGGCACTGGGAATTC
>JAAFHQ010000747.1 GCA_013298445.1 Chitinophagales bacterium
TCCCGATACAAAACCGCGAAAAAATATTGTCCAACAAATCCTCCGTTGAAATCTCGCCCGTGATCTCGCCCAGGTAGGCCAGCGCGTGCCGAATGTCCATCGCCACAAAATCCGTAGTCACCGCCTGATCCAAACCTTGAATCACCGCCTCCAGGCTGGTTTGTGCCCGCAATAGCGCCTCATAATGCCGGGCATTGCTCACTACTGCTCCATCCATACCAGCCTCCTGCCCCACCACCGTTTGGTAGAGGCGTTCTTTGAGGTATTCAATGTTCATTTCATTGGCAGCAGAGATGGGAATCCATTGCTCGGCGGTAAAATAGGGATTGGCGTAGTGTTTGTATTCCGTGTAAGGGTTGAGGTCCATTTTATTGGCCACCACCAGTAGTTGGGTTTCGTCGTGGATCAGTTGCGCCAGGTCTGCTTCCAATTCGGCGGGCTGGGTTTTGATGACGTCGAACAAATAGATCAGTACCGCAGATTGCCGCACCTTTTCCAGCGTTTTTTGTACCCCAATTGCTTCAATGGCATCCGATGCTTCGCGGATACCCGCAGTATCAATGATGCGGAACTGGATGCCCTGGATGTTGAGTGACTCCTCGATGGTGTCGCGGGTGGTGCCGGCTATTTCGCTAACGATGGCGCGGTCCTCGTTGAGCAGGGCATTGAGCAGGGTAGATTTTCCCGCATTGGGTCGCCCAGCGATGACCGTATTTACACCTTCTTTGATGGCATTGCCCAATTGGAAAGAATCGCTGAGTTTGTGGATCAAGCGCAGGAGTTTTTGTACCAAAGCCCGCAGTTGGTCGCGGTTGGCAAATTCAACGTCCTCCTCGCCAAAGTCCAGTTCCAGTTCGATCAAACTGGCGAAGTCGATCAATTCCTGCCTCAGTTTTTTGATCTCATTGGAAATGCCCCCGCGCAATTGTTTGATGGCCACTTGTTGGGCGGCGGCGGAATTAGAGGCAATCAAATCGGCCACGGCTTCGGCCTGCGACAAGTCCATTCTGCCATTCAAAAAAGCCCGCATGGTAAACTCTCCCGGTTGGGCCAATCGGGCCCCCTTGCGAATGAAGAGCCGAATCAATTCCTGAATGATGTAATTGGAGCCATGACAAGAGATTTCCACCACATGCTCTCCGGTGTAGGAGCGTGGGCCGATAAAAAGGGACACCAAGACCTCGTCCAGAATCTGGTCTTTTTCATCCCGGATAGTACCAAAATGAATGGTATGGCTAGCTTGTTCACTCAGTTTTTTGCCATGAAATACAGCATCTGCCAACTGAATGGCAGTTGGGCCTGATAAACGGATGACTCCAATGGCACCTACCCCGGGAGGAGTGGCGAGGGCAATAATGGTATCGGACATAGGTTATACCTTCCAGTGTTTTTTTAGCTTCCCCAACACGCCGTGCAGGTACATCTCGTACGTTTCCCACACGCGCATACCCGAGGTGGTACGCACTTCTTCACAGGGGGGAGGCAAAGGAATCCCGTTCACTCCCGCTTCAAAGGCATACACACATTTTTGCAGCTCAGGGATGTTGTAGCCGCCCTCAAGCACCGCAAAAATATGCGAAAAACGCTCCCGGAGCAATTGCCCGATCTGATAATAGGTATTGGTTGTCACTTTTAAATCGAGTAGCAGGTCGTATTGATGGGCATCAAAACCTGCGGAAATGGCCACTACATCGGGCTGAAATTGCTCGGCCAGCGGCAAAAAATGCCCAAAGGCGTCCATAAAAATATCGTCGGCACTACCCGGCGGCAGCGGCATATTTAGGGTGTATCCCAAGCCCTTTTCTTCCCCCAATTCATTGACAAAACCATGCCCGGGGAAAGCAGGATATTGGTGCATTGACCAGTACATCACCCGATCTGACTGGTAAAAAATATCCGAAGTACCGTCGCCCAAATGGCCGTCGAAATCACAAATCAAGACCCGTTTGCCTTCATTAACCGCCAATTGAGCGGCAATGGCTACGTTGTTGAACAAACAAAAACCACTGGCCCGATCCCGATAGGCATGGTGGCCGGGTGGGCGCACCAGGGCAAAATCCTGGTTTCGCATGGCTAAAATGGTCGCCCCCACCGCATGGCAAGCAGCTGTATAACTTCCCTCCGAAACAACAGTGTCGGGATCGAGATGTACCCCCAAATGGGCAGCCTCCCGCACCTGATTGATGTAGGCAGGATCGTGAACCAGTTCCAGGTATTGCTCTCCATTGGGGAATTCCGTTTCTGGAATATCTGAAAATACCTCCAGGCGTTTTTTGTTCTCCGGGTGCATTCCGGTATCGTGGCGCTGACAAATGCGGTTGTACAGTAATTTCATGCCTTAAAGATAGAGTGAAAAGTTGAGAAGGTTGAGAAGGTTGAGAAAGTTGAGAAGGTTTAGGCTACCGCAGTTACTTAGACAAAGTCCTTGTCAAAATCGCTCGCGGTAGCCTAAACCTTCTCAACCTCACTTAACTTTCTCAACTCTTAATTATTAGCAACGGAATCCGCGTCGTAAATGCCACGTCCCGGGTTTGGCTGTGGTGAAACCAACGCTCAACCCAGGAGCGGTGAGGGGAATACATCACCAGCAAATCCACTCCATAATTATCGACAAATACTTCCAGGCCATCCGTTATGGAATCGTGTTTTTCCTGGTGAAAGGAAATTTGTACGGCCGGGGTGTTGTTGCTGAAGATTTTTTTCAATTCATCAATGGCTATTTGATCATGCGCATCGCCCTTGTGGATGTTGATTACGTGCAACAAGGGGTGAAAAGGGGTCAACATTTCGGCAGCCTTCCAGAAATGATAAGGATCGGACTCCGATAAATCGGTGGCATAGGCTACGATATGGGTTGGTTTCCATTGCGCAAACTCGGGAATGAGCATCACCGGGCATTTGGCCTGCTCAATGACCCCCGTTGAAACACTTCCGAAGGCTTTCTCCAGAGTATTGTGCGAGCCCTTGGTGCCCATCATGATCAAGTCTGCATCGTGCTCGTTGGCCATTTTGACGATGGTGCCTATTGCAATACCAATTTCCACTTTTTCCTCTACCCTGGGAATGGCTTGAAAGGCATACAAAGCCTGGGTTTGAGATAGGCCCAATTCTAGAAAAGAGTGCATCACCGGTACGGCGGCGTCAACTTTTTCGCGGGTAGTGGCCATGGAAACCACCGGAACATCCATTGCGGCGTATTCAGGAAACACCACATGCAGTACCTCTATTTTCGCCTGGTAATAATCCGCCAGGATCAAACAATGTTTGAATGCATTTTGCGCAGTAGGCGAAAAATCGGTCGGGAACAGTATTTTTTTTACTTGGCTCATGATCATTGATTGTAAGCTGATACTTAGTTCTTGCAAAAAAGCTCAATATCTGCGCCGACTTCAATGAGTTATGTCAGAGGCCAAGGGTGACTTTACTAAAAAACATTCATTTTTACCTGGATCCAATTTTTTGACAAAAATCAAAGTATTTACATGATAAATGTCATCAACCCGCCATCCCAAAACCGCTTTATTTGTGGCAGTTAATCGCTATTATTGATTAATAATTCGGGTGATTTTAGGGAATCTTGGAGCATCCTCTCGGAGGATGCTCTTTTTTTTTGTGGAAACGCGCTCAGGTTGCCACAAAAAAAAAGCCCTCTGGGAGTATTTCCTTTCGGGCTCATTCAACACTGGGGTTCCTGCGGGTTGTTTGCGTAATTTATAATTTATAGTAAGTA
>JAAFHQ010000759.1 GCA_013298445.1 Chitinophagales bacterium
GCCATATGGGCCTGTTTGTGTTTGTATTTGTCCTCCGTCCAGACGTATGACCCGGTAGGCAAAAAGTCTTCGTCGTTGATCGTTGTATCATTCACCAGGTCAAAAAGATTCTCCAGGTTGTAAAAACCAATGGCGGCAATCTTGTACCGATCTTGCGCCGAAATGGGCAAATACACAACAGTACAAAAAATTAATGCTAAAATAACGCTAGGAAATGACACCGTGGCCTTCATGTTTTGGTCGTTTTATTACTTTTGCAAAGGAAATGCACAATTGTGGAAATCCGTGCTTTAACCGGTAAAATAAAAGTTAATAGTTGAGAAGGTTGAGGGAGGTTGAGAAAGTTGAGGCTACCGCAAGCGACTTTGGCGCGGGCGATCCTCAACCTTCTCAACTTTCTCAACCTTCTCAACTAAAAAATACACTCACATGCACAAAGCTACCAAGCGTGGTTTCATCCGCTTGTTATTGCTGTTGTTCTTCCCACTCGGAGCATTCGCTCAAGAAGTACAAGTCAACGGACAAATTCTGGATGCACAAACGGGCAAAGGGCTCTCTGGCGTAGAAATCCGCCTCCCTACCCTGACCTTTTTCAGCAACGACGAAGGTTTTGTGGATTTTAAAGCCAACATTGGTCAGTCCAACGAACTGGTCATTACGGTTTTTAAATCTGGCTTTCAGGAAAAACAAATCACTGTGCAGCCGCAGGGCCGCAACCGGGTAAATCTCGGAACGGTCAAGTTGGAATCAAAAGAAGGTACCGATGCCCTTTCTGCCGAAGAGTTTGTGCCCGTCGTTACCCTCAGCGAAAACGACCTGGACAGCGACGGCGACCAAAACGTATCCGGTTTGTTGACCGCTTCCAATGACGTTTTTGTCAGTGCCGCCTCTTTTCAGTTCAGCTTCACCAACTTCCGCATGCGCGGCTACGATGGACAGCACAACGAACTGTTTTTCAACGGCATTCCGATCAATGACGTGGAAACGGGTTTCCCGGGTTGGAACCTCTGGAGTGGCCTCAACGACGTGGTGCGCAGCCGCACTGCTTCCGTAGGTTTAGCCCCTAATGCCAACGGTTTTGGCGGCTTGGGTGGCATCACCGCTCTGGATGTGCGGGCTTCACACCACCGCCCACAATTGCGGGTTTCCTACGCGGCGTCCAACCGCGCTTACCGCAACCGGGTGATGGCCACTTATAGCACGGGCTTAACCGCCAGTGGCTGGGCATTTACCGTATCCGCCTCTCGCCGTTGGGCACAGGAAGGGTACATCGACGGTACTTTTTACGACGCCAATGCCTATTTTGTTGGGGTGGAAAAAAAGCTGAACGACAATCACTTCATCAGCTTTACTGCCCTGGGTTCACCTGTAAAAAGAGGCCGCAGCGCTCCTGCTACCAAAGAAATGTACGACCTGGCGGGTAGCAATTATTACAACTCCTTTTGGGGCTACCAAGAAGGTGAAAAGCGCAATGCCCGGGTGCAAAACACCCATCAGCCATTGGCTGTATTGCGCCACGACTGGCAAATCCAGGAAAAAACCCGCCTGACTACCGCCATTGGTTACCAAACCGGACGCAATGGTACCACGGCCCTGGATTGGTACGAAGCCCGTGACCCACGCCCCAATTATTACCGCCGTTTGCCCAGCTACATCCAGAGCGATCAGGCTGGAGAAGTGGAAAAACTCCTGCGCGAAAACGAATCCCTACGCCAAATCGACTGGGCGTACCTCTACAATACCAACCGTGGCAATACCTTGACGGTCAACAACGCCAACGGCATCCCTGGCAACTCCGTTACCGGCAAACGCTCTCAATACGTGATTGAAGAGCGCCGCTTCGACCGCAGTCTCTTGTCTTTCAACTCCAACATTGAAAGCTCCATCAGCGATTTGGCCAAGGTTTCTGGCGGGGTCAGCTACCAACAACAGAGCAACCACAACTTCAAAACCATCAACGACCTACTCGGTGGCGACTTTTACCTCGACATCGACAAATTCGCTGAGTTCATTGACACCACTGGGGGTGGCTCTTTTATCCAAAACGACATCAATACCCCCAACCGCATCCTGAAAGAAGGTGACAAATTTGGTTGGGACTATACCAACGAACACCGCCGCTACAACTCCTGGGCGCAGATGGAATTTTATTTGCCCAAATTGGATATGTTCGTGAGTGGTTCGGTAGGCAATACCACCTTCTGGCGCAAAGGCAATGTCACCAATGGTAAATTCCCGGAAAATTCCGGTGGAGAAGCACCAAAACAGAGTTTCCTGGAATATGCTGTTAAAGCGGGTTTGACCTTCAAAGCCGATGGCCGCAACTACTTCATGCTCAACGCCGCCTACATGGTGCAAGCTCCGCAGGTGCGCAACGCCTATGTGTCGCCACGGACGCGCGATCAAGTTTTGCCGGGTTTGAGCACTGAAAACATCACCAGCATTGAGGGTGGTTATTTGCTGCGTTCGCCTTATCTCAAGGGGCGTTTGGTCGGGTATTACACCCAAATCAAAAACCAGAACCGCATCAACAATTTCTACCTGGACAATGCCCTGATCGAAGACGATGGTACCGCTTCAGGTGGTTTTGTGAACTATACCATGTCGGGTATCAATACCCAGCACGCTGGAATCGAATTTGGCCTGGAATGGGCTTTTTCACCGGGTTGGAAAGCCAGCACTGCCCTGGCAGCGGGTCAATACATTTATACTTCCCGCCCCACCATCGGGGTCTATCTGGACAACCTGGCTTCCAAACTGCGCGAAGATGTAGCTTACATCAAAAACTTCTTCGTGCCCAATATGCCCCAAACAGCGGGCACCATTGGTATCAGCTACAACTCGCCAAAGTTTTGGTTTGCCAACATCAACTTCAACTACTTCGATGACATTTACCTGGATTTTAACCCCGATCGCCGCACGGTAACTGCTGTATCCTATGTGGCGACGCCAGAGTTTTCCAATCAGGTGGTTGAACCCGGTTCTCCACTTTGGAAAAGCATCATCGAACAGGAGAAGGCACCTGCGGCCTATACCCTGGATTTATTTGGTGGAAAATCATGGAAGATACGCAACGTTTTCCTCTATTTGAATGTAGGGGTAAACAATATCCTGGACAAAAAGGACTTCATCACGGGTGGTTTTGAACAATACCGCTTCGATTATGAGACCAAAGATGTCAACCGTTTCCCCAGCAACTATTTCTACAGCTATGGCCGGAACTACTTTGTGAGTTTGGCCTTGCGCCTGTAAAAGTTGAGGAGTTGAGGCTACCGCAGCGGCTTAGACGCAGGGGACCCTCAACTCCTCAACTTCTCAACTCCTCAACCCAAATTCAACATCTCTCAACCTTTATATTTTTGAACATGAAAAAGTTTTCATTCCTGATAGCCCTGACTGCCCTGCTGGCCATTGGTATGGTGAGTTGTGTGGATCAAATGTTTGACGAGCCGCCGGTTTCGGATCTCCCCCAGTTGACGGGCAACACCACCATCGATGTGCTCAAAAAGAAACACGTCATTGGTGCCACGGCTTCCAAAATTACGGAAGACCTGATCATCGAAGGCATCGTGGTAGCCGACGACCGCTCTGGCAACTTTTTTGAAAACATCGTCATCCAGGACGGCACCGGGGGTATCTCGGTGCGCATGAACGCCA
>JAAFHQ010000748.1 GCA_013298445.1 Chitinophagales bacterium
TCAAGAGGCCTTCCAAGGCTTCTTTTTCCCCTTCGCTCAAGGTTAGATAGATTCTCATCTCTCCTCTTTTTGATGCTAAGTTACCAATATTTCAAAGATCGTTTTTTACGAAAAACTTCATTAGCCCGAATTTAATGGCATTTCTCTAACCCCAGGCTAAAGCCAGGGGCTATTCAATTGATTTTCAGGCTAAAGCCTGGAGGTTTCAAATCACTTTTCAGGCTGAAGCCTGGAGGTTTCAAATCGCTTTTCAGGCTTAAACCTGGAGCCAGTCAAAGCGCCTTTGTGCACGGTTCCATCGATCAAACCATCATCATTAACCCTTGTACTTTACAAATCCATACTTGGTCATAAGTTCATCGTACTCTTCTTGGTAAGTCTTGTGTTCATGATGCTTTTCCTGATTTTTGATGTAATTTCTAACTTTATCCAAAATTGATTCTGAAACAGATAAAGCGAAATATTCATTCTGCCAGCCAAATTTAGGCTGGGTCAATCCATTCTTATTGATCCAGTTTGAAGACTCTCCCTTCAACAATTGTGCTACTTTCTCAATGGTTTGGTTACTGCCTAATGAAACCAAACAATGGCAGTGCTCTTCATAACCGTTGACGAAATCCAGGTAAATGCCTTTGTTTGCAGCGTTTTGCTGGATATGATCCCAAATCTTTTGCCGTAGCTCTGGTGAATCAAGGAATGGGAACCTGTCTTTGGTACCCCAAACGTAGTGGATATAGACTTTGACAAATGACATTTTACTGTTTTTTTATTAAAAAATAGAGTTTTGGATTGGCTATGTCGGTTTTTGATGTCATTGTGAATGAGTGCTATACACTTAAATAGCCCCGGATTAAAATCTAAAAGGCGATCAAAAACCTCCAGGCTGAAACACGAAGGCGATTGCATAGCCCCTGGCTTAGCCTGAAGGACGATCGAGAACATCCAGGCTTTAGCCTGAAACGATTGAATAGCCCCTGGCCTCAGCCTGGGGACTATAGCAATCGTTCTCTTGAGGGCTTTAGCCCAACCCTTCACCTTTATTAATATTGGGCTAAAGCCCGAATTTGATAGCATCCCTTTACCCCAGGCTGAAGCCTGGGGCTATTCAAGCGCTTTTCAGGCTAAAGCCTGGAGGTTTTCGATCTTTTTTCAGGCTGAAGCCAAGGGACTATAAAGCCCATAAGCACTTAAAAGTGATGTAAAAATGTTAGGTTTTCAGAAAGAGGTCAAGCCATTTTCCACCAATTCTGACCAGGTCAAATTCAGGTTATTGGCACTTGCTGGACAATTTGGCCTTTTTTATACACGTAGAGATTGCTAAGAATTGCTATCTCTCCTATCTTGACTCCATTGTTTCAACTATCAACTGCAACCCTTAAAGTTCAAAGGGTATTACCGTGAAAATAAACGAATGCAAGAGGGTGATTTAGACCTTAATTTAAAATACAACAATGAAGATTAACCCAAAAACAATCCTTTTCCTATTTATCCTATTCAGTCACTCAAACCTACACGGCCAAAGCCTCTCTTTTTTTGCGGGCCTCAATGGAACCGTCCTCCACGATTACCATTCCTTTGAGGGCCATTACCGTTCATCCTATCAACCAGGTTTGGGTTATAGCCTTGGGGTTAGTCTAGACAGCATCGATTGGTTTTGGTGGAACATCCCCTTCAACATTAAATTTGAACGCTATGGTGCTCAATTGTACGCTGACGATGGTGGCTTGGGTGGCAGTTATTGGGTGGATGGCCGGGTGGACAAATCAATCCTCACTTTGGGGATTTACCCCTTGAATTTTCGCATCAAACCAAATTTCAAGCTGAGCATCGGCACGGAAATATCCTACTTGCTGGCCGAGCAATTACAGGGAAAATACGGCAGTTGGATAGGTGGACAACCCCCTCAAGCGGGTACCTTAAAGGAAAAATATCCCCGTTACAGTCGCAAGATTTACCTAGGATTGGGTGCAAACCTGAGTTATGACTGGTCCATCTCTCCATCACTGATAGTTGCACCTTATTACACGTATTATTTTGGTTTGTCCAATGAATTCAGGGAGTTTCCGAACATTACGAAGGCGATGCGACACACGGTTGGGTTGGCGTTGAGGAAGCGATGATCTACTCACAAACTCCCCCTCCTCACCAAATAAAACGGATTTTTCACCTTCTCCTTCCTCCCCTCCAATAGCAATTGCGCCGCCGTCCGCCCCATCGCCTCAAAATCCGTCGTAATCACCGTAATGTCCAGCACCTCCTTCAGCGTGGTATCATTAAACGAAATCAGCCCGATGTTTTGCCCCAACACCAAGTCCGTTTGCCGGATTTTTTTGATCAATTCCGCCAGGTCGGTTTCTTCGATCACACAATACACCGCGCCTGCCTGGATGGGTTCCTCTGTGGCCGTTTCGATGATGCGGTAAGTCTTTTTGTAGTTGACGCAATAGTTGTGGAAGCCGCGGGCTATTTCGGTGGGATAGTTGCCGTCGCTGGGCATGACCAGTACCAATTGCTGGTACTTTTGCAGCAGTTCATTGGCAGAGAGCAGGGCGTTAAAAATGTCGCGTTGAAAATCCTGGAAAACCGCGCTGTGTTTGGTGGGTAAATTGGGATAATCTTTGTCCAAAAAGAATAGCTCCTCAGCGGGAATACTCTTCATCACCGCTTCCAGGTTCACTTTGTCCAAGTCGTGTACAAAGTGGGGCATCACCACATAGTAGTTGTATTTGCCCAGGTTGCGTTCGATGATGTCGGCAAACAATTTGGCACTGTAATGGTGTACTTGGAGATCCACCTGCGCCCGTTCGCCCAACTCTTGCAGGAAGGAGTAATAAATGAGTCGTTTGTAGGAGCTGAGTTTGTTAAAAATGAGCAGGACGCGCAGCTTGCCATCGTTACCCCCCGACACGTAGTAACCCTTGCCTTGTACCGAGACAATGAATCCCCGTTCCCGTAGTTCGCGGTAGGCTTTTTCTACGGTATCCCGGGCCAAATCGTAGTGGGCGCTCATCTCACTGATTGAAGGCAATTGGTCGTTTTTTTTCAACAATCCCCTTTCAATATCCGTGATGATGGACTCTACGATCTGCTTGTATTTGGGGGTTTTGGACTTGTGATTGAGGTGGAGGAGGTACATGTGATGAGGTTCGGTGTTCCAGGAGTTGTCTCCAGACTCAAAGTTTGACAAAGGCAAAGCAACAAAAGATATACAAATCACATCCTTCGATGTTTACGACTAGCGGCATTAGCCGCGAAACGTCGATAGCATTTAGGCCAAGCAGTGCTTTTAAGGTGCGTAGCACCGGAACAGTTGAAAAGTTCCGGTGCTACGCACCTTAAAATTCACCTTTGTTTCCTTACCTCTATTGACGTTTCGCGGCTAATGCCGCTAGTCGATTCATTTGAGGCTACTGCTTGAATGTAATTTTTGTTGCTTCGCTTTTATAATACTTAGAGTCAGGCGACAGGTTTACAAATTTAAGGGCAGCCTAAATCTTGCAAGGTGGAACTTTTATCTCGTAAACGCCATCGCCACTCCCCCATCCACGTTCAACATATTCCCCGTGGATTTAGAGAGACTGCCATCCACAAATACAAGGACGGCTTTGGCAATGTCTTCTGGCAAAATTTCTTCGTTGAGCAAGGTGCGAGCCGCGTACATTTTGGGCAGGTCTTCGACGGCGATGCCGTAGGCTTTGGCGCGGCCTTCC
>JAAFHQ010000075.1 GCA_013298445.1 Chitinophagales bacterium
GGATGTGGGAGGTTACAATTATGCTTTGCAATATTTTGAAAGTGACCATATGAAACACCCCCGCAGAGTTATGGTTACCACCGAATATTTTCCACCCAAAGCGCTCGAAAACTGGGACGCGGTAGAGAAAAACCCCTACGTGATTGGGATGTTCAGCTGGGCGGCTATCGATTATTTGGGTGAAGCAGGATTGGGTTTGGCCAGAACCAGGAATAAAAACGCAAAAGCCCCCGACTTCGTAAAAGAATTTATGGGCCCCGACTGGCCAGTTTTCAACGCCTCTACCGGGGAACTGGATTTGATTGGCAACAAAAAATCCGCATCGTATTATCTGGACATAGTTTGGAAAAGAAGCCCGATTGAAATGCTGGTACATCGCCCACTTCCGAGAGAAATGAAAGAATATCCGGGGTATTACGGGTTTCCAGATGAGCTAAAATCCTGGACTTGGCCAGGGCATGAAAATGATTCTTTACAAGTGCGGGTTTTTACGCGCAGCCAAAGGGTAAAACTCGAATTAAATGGCAAAACTATAGCCGAGCAGCAGCTTGAAAAAGGCTCAATCGTAGCTACCTTCAGTGTACCTTATGCCGCCGGGAAATTGGTGGCCCGTTGTTATGAGGGGGATAAAGAAGTGGCCTCTGAAACCCTTACAAGTGCAGGAAAACCTTACGCGATCCGCCTGAAAGCTGACCGAACAAACATCAAAGCAAGCCCCAATGACCTGGCGTACATCAATGTAGAAATTGTAGATGAAGCAGGGAATGTGGTGCCGAATGTTGATGAGCAATTGGTGAAATACCAGATCACTGGAAATGGGACTTTGGCTGGTGTAGGGAATGGGAATCCAAGAGATGTGAGTAGTTTTCAGAAACCGGAGAAGAAGGTATTTCAGGGGAGGGGTTTGGTTGTGGTCAAGCCTACTGGGAAAGCTGGAGATATTAAAATTGTGGCGAAAGGGGAGGGATTAAAGGATGGGGTTTTGAGGGTCAAAAGCATTTAGGCTGGAGTTAAGAGGGCTGACTCCCCCCTCACTCCGCCACCCACACATTCCACAACTCCTTCACACTCGGTCCCAAACACCGACTTCGCTCCATCGGCGGAATTTTTGACTGACAAGTCTTCACCAAATCAAAAGCAAAAGGCTCCAGGCGGCAGCGGTAGTTGTCCAGGTAAATGATATTGGCCTTGGTGTTTTCGGCCAGGCAGAGGTATTCGGCAAAAGCATCCGTATTGTCGGAGGTGGTGCTGAGGAAAGTGAGCACGTTGACAGCGATGCCCTTGGCCGCCAACTCGCTGGCCCACTCACAAATGTCCATGCCGCCCTCGCGGCAGGTATTGGCCCCATCGCTGATCAGGAAAATACTTTTGCTGCGCGTGGGATCATCCGAAAACAACTCCGGGCAACGCAGCAACATGGTCAGTAGGGGAGTAGTGCCATCGGGAATCAGGAAGCGTAATTTGCTGCGCAAATCCACCCGATTGATGCCCCCGGAAGCAAACCACAAATCGGGCGGACTATCACACACGCCCCCAATCGTACCAATCCCCAGTTCAATGCTCGTGTCTATTTCGGGCAAAATTTTCAAACACAAATCCTTCATGGCCGTAAAACGATCCGCGCCATAACACACCACTTTTTCCATCACCATGGAGCCTGAGATGTCCAGCAAAAAAACCAACTCGTCGTAATTGTTCAATTTCAGGTCGCTGATGATGGTTTTGTGCATGTTGAGGAAGGTGGGTTTGTATTCCCGCTTTTGAACCTGGTTGGTATCGGCTTCGGGCAAAATGGAACTGACCTTCAAGGTGTCCGCCAATTGCAGGTAATTGTGTAGCGCCACGGTATTTTCGGGGTCCGCTTTTACTGCTGCTTCAAAAGCCACAAAAGCCTTTTCCATATCCCGCCGATGTACGTGGTAATGCAGCGGCTGGTAATTGCGTCGATGGGCATTGCGGCCCTGATTGAGCAAAATGGCCTTGCCCAGCGCATTGTAATACACACTCAACAATGATTTTTGCGGGATTTTTTGTTGCATCGTCACGGCATCGCGCAACAGGGGCAGTGCCTCACTGTAACGATCGGCATAACTGAAACTCATGCCCAGGAAAAAAGTGGCCATCGCCAGTTTTTGTTGGCGCTCCTGGTCATTTGGTGTCACCAGTTGCCGGGCTTTTTCCAATACTTTTTTGGCCTCACTGGCATCCCCGAGGCGCCCCAGGCATAGCCCATGCGCCAGTGCGAAACTGAAATTTTCGGGAAAAAGATGATAAGCACGTTCAAAATTGCCACTGGCCTGGCGGTATTTGCCTTCGGCATATTGGAGTGAGCCTTGGTAGTGCAGGCGATAGGCTTGTTTGTCGGGGGGGAGAAGGGAAGGATCGATTGGCTCAGTTTTTCCGCGCAACGGGAGCCCCGCTAGGGGCGTAATATGGGTAGGAAACAACGGCCCCGAGGTTTTCCCGAGTCCCGTAGGGACGTGATGTGGGTATTGTGAGGGGAGGAATACTGGCGCTGGTTCAAGTCTCTGACGCGTGTTTTTGTGAAATTTTCGCGTTGCTTGTGCGTCAGAGACGCGGAGATATTGGGTACAAGTCAGAGACTTGTACCAGCAAAGAGACTTGTACCAGCGGTGCTTGCCTTCGGTATTGTCCTGTAGCCTCAGAACCCCCGACCCCTGGAAGGGGAGTACAGCTTTGGCAAGTGCAAAATTCTGCTTTTTTGTAGAAGAAATAGTATTGCTTGCTAACCGAAAATGTACTCCCCTGCCAGGGGTCGGGGGTTCTGAGACCCAGGCACCATTTTGCACCCATTGCCCCCAATTCACCCCAAAACCGCCCAACAATAGCAATACCAGGGAGTAAAACGGTGTAGTTCTCTTCATAAGTAAGTCGGTGTTGAAAAAAAACAAAGCCCTATGAGCTTGCCTAAATCTTAAAGCTCAAATACCCCGCCAGGTAATACCTCGGCTCCTGGGTCAAGCGCAAAACATTGCGCAAACCCAATGCTGGGCCCCGGCGCACCAAACCCAGTTGGATGTCGGCAAACACACTGAAATCCCACTTGGTCAGATCACCTCGGTCCAAGGTTTTTTGCTCGCGGCTAAAACTCAATTCCTGGAACACATCACCTTTTTGGCAATTGCCTGCGGCATCAATTTTGCAAAAAGAAGTACGTCGCCCAACGGTGTAGGAACTGGCCGTAAACTTTTCGGTTTGTACCGAAGCGATTACCCCTACACCTATACCCATCCAGTCACTCAGGTTTTTGCGCAACTGCAAAGGCACTGCCGACAAGGTCTGGAATTCCTGGTACCCTGGCCCATTGGCCCGCACCAGCGAATCCACTACCACATCAAGGACTCTCCCATTCAACTGTGTGGTTGCCTGGCGGGTCGATTGGTGCAAAATAAACCCATCCGCCGGGAAATCCATTCGTCCGGTGGTGGCGGGGAAAATTTCGACTTGCAAGTAAGGTTTGTAGGGCTTGAAGGGGGAAAGCGTCAAACCAGCGAAAGTGCTGTTCAGGCCTGGTTTATCCAAAAAAACATTTTGCCCCAACATAGCCCCCAAGGACCAACCCGGTTTAAAGTGGGTACGGGCATGATTGGTCACGATCGGCGGGTTTTTGTCAAAAACAATACTCGCCTGACTATCAAAAGGATATTTTTTCATTTTTCGCCCAGCTTCGATGCGGTATTTGACAAAACCCTTGGTAGAATCTCGATCACCGACACCATCTTGTTTGGTGCCGGGCAAATAGATGTTGCGAAAAGTAAAAACCAGCTTATCCTCTTTAATGGTGGTATCCAAACAACTCAGGGAAGCCACCGCTGCATCGGGACAAACTGGGCAAGCGGGGTACATGTCGAGCACCCGAAGCCCGCTTGGTTCCATACCCTTGGGAACTCCGGTCGTGATTTGAATGGTACTCGCCGGCCCTTCGCCATTGTTTTGGAAATTCACCTTGTAGGTCAAACCCTTGCCTTTGATACTGCGGAAGCTCATTTTTTTGCGCGATACTGCGATGTTGTTGGGGTCGTGCGAAGCCAGAATTTCCATTTCCAGCGTCACCTTGGACGTACTGCCGTTGTCACCCAAATACAGGGCATCCACCGTAATGATGGCATTCGTATCGGCCAACATCGCGGGGGTAGCTTGTAAGGAAATGAACAGGTTGCGTTTTTCACCGCGCTTCAGGTTGCTAAAACGCCAGGTTTTTTGCTGGCTGTAGGTGTTCAAATTTTCCTGCACCAATTGGTTGGGCATTGCGGGGAGCATCCAGTTGACCCAGGCTCGTTCGTCTACACTGGCCCATAGGTTTTGGCTCTGGTAGCGGGCGGGTGAAAAACTGATGTCGGGGCCACTGCCATCGGTTTCACCGTAGTGGGTCCGGCTTTGTAAAAAGGAGAAATGCGGCTGGCGGTATTCTCTTTGGTTGAAAAAAAGGTGCAACTCGCCCGATGTATTGGCCTCATCCAAATTGGCATAGGTCAGAATAAAGACCAGCTCCTCGTCGGGCCGGGGATTGCGGATGGCACGCAGTTGCAGCGTCTTTTCTTTTGGCGTTACCGGGAATCCGGGCGCATTGCTGGCCAGGTAACTGGCTTGATCGTTGACTTCGTTGCGTTTGGGGCGGGTTTTGGGCGATTTACCTTTGTCGTATTTCCCGGTTGCCCAAAGTTGCGCTTCAAAGGCTCCATTGCGGGTGTACATGTGGCTTGGTGATTTGTCGAAGCTGTATGCTCCATCACCAAATTCCCAATAGTAGTCGTAATAGGGCAGGGGAGCGCCTGGAATGGCTTGTTGGCTGGGCAAAACGGGAGCAAAAAGAAAGGCTTCCCCTTGTCGCTGGACACTGAAATCGGCACTGGGGTCAGGTGTAATGGGTTGTGCCCACAGGCAGATGGGTAGCGCCAATAGTCCAAATAGCAGGCTGGTAGATGGTTTTCTCATGGAATAAGGTATTTTGCTGTTCTTGAAACAAGCACTTTTACACATTTAGTATGTTTCCCAAAAATAAGCTTTTCCCTGCGAGCATGAAACAATATCTGTTAAGCCTCATTCTCTAAGGTGACCCCTAAGGTGAACTAAGGTGCCTAAGGTGGTGAAAAGAAAAAAAGCCCTGCGGAGCCGGGTAATAATTGAACCACCTTAGACACCTAAGTTCACTTTAGGAAGAGAGCCTAAAACAAACTCACATAACCGAAATGCACCTTCGGCCCGGCAAAGTCAATCGCCGTACCCGTTCGTGCCCCAAAAGCCAGACTGAGCCCAAACAAACCCGCCCGCGTTTCAAAAGTAATGCCCGCCCCAAAACCCAAGGCGCGGTAATCCTCCTGTACCACTGTAGTCCGATTGGCCACCCAAGCGAAATCGCCAAAAGTGTACAAAAAGGAATTGCGGCTCAGCAGCAGTCGGTATTCCGCAGAACCCACCGCGTAATGGGTCGCAAAAATGAATTCCTCATCAAAGCCTCGCAGCAGGCGATTGCCGCCAATGCGAAATTGCTCATTTTGGTAAATAGCCTGATTGGCAATCGTCCAGCCAGTGCTGGCTTTTAGTTTGAGGGTAGTGTTTTTGCCGACAGGCAGATAAGTTTCGGTTTCACTGAGCAAACGGTATTGAAAACTGCGCAGTTGCAGGGTGTCGTAAAGGTAACCCAGGCCGAGTTCGTTGATGCGGCTGTTCGGCAAGATTTTTTTGGTTCCGGCCCCACCCCGGCCCAATATTGCCCAACCCCGCCGGGGATTGAAGCGGTAATCCAGAGCTTGTTGTTGAAACTCCAGGCCAAAGGAAGATTGACTCACATCCAGCGTAGGTGGCAACACCCGGGAATCGAGCAACTGCACCTCATTCAATTGCAACAAACGGGAGCTACGCTGATTCCAAAAAACCTTGAAATAATTCCCCCCCTCAAACAAGTACTGCACCCCAAAATCCAGATCCAGGTCCAAAAACGCCGTATCGCGGCGGTACAAATGCAATTTGAAATCGGTACCGATTGGCAGATTGGCCAAAAAGGGGTAATTGAACTGCAAATCCAGTCGAGGACTCGTCGGGCGCAGTTGTTCAAAACGCGCATAAATCCGCTCCCCGCGCCCCAATTGATTTTGCAACTCCCCCTCAAAACTCCCCGTGACCAACAACCTTTTGACCTGTTGGCTATTGGGCAAAACCCCGATGATGAAATCAAAACGACTGGCTTTTTGCTTCAGCAAATCCAGCACCACCAGCGCACGCGAGCCAATGAACTCTACTTCCGGGTCGGATTTTAATTGCAAAAAAGGCAATTCCTGGATGCGTTCCCGGATGCGTTCCACCCGCGATTGATCGTAAACTTGCTTGCGCTGAAATCCGAGGTAAGATTGTAAGTAGGCAGGGGCAATATTGGCATCCCCCCGCAGGAGCAGGGTGTCAAAATAAATCAGATCGCCCTTGTCCAGTACCATTTGAGCATCGAACCAGCCGGGGCGTACCTGCACACTGTCGAGTCGGATTTGGGCAAAAGGATAACCTTGATTGGTGGCTTGTCGCAACAAAGTTTTTTGAGTCTGTTCCAGTTTGGTCAGGTCAAATCCGCCTTTTTTTTTCAACAAATCATTAGTGGCATTTTTCCACCAATCCGTTGGAATTCCCCGGGGGGTAAGTTGTCCCCAGCGGTAGGCTGGCCCCAAATGTAGCCAGGCCACTGCGCTGGAATCCCGATAGCTGAGACTATCCACCGAAGCTTCCAGGTAGGCGCGTTGCTGCAAATCGAGTACGAGGCGTTGGAGGCTGCTTTGTAGAGAAAGGCTATCAGTGTAAGTGTAATTGCCCAAATTGAGGTCGGAGGGTAGGGGGGAGTCACTTTGCAGGTTCAGTTTTTTTTGCGCCCATAGCATTTGGCTCACATTGCAGAGGCAACATAAAAGCAAAATCAAACGCAATGAACCCAAAACTTTAAACATTCTTTAAGACCTTGATTTAGTGTTAATAGTTAATTTTGCATCAAATTTAAGCGATGAAGTCTTTTCAGTACATCTTTTTGATGCTCAGCTTGCTGGGGGCAAGTTTTGGAGCACAAGCTCAGGAGAAAGTGAAAATCCGTTGTGAACTCAACGGTTGTCAGGGCTCCATGGCTTTGTTTACCTTCGATGGGGTTACTTTCCAGGAAGCCCAACGGGTGATGGCTACCCCTAGTAACGGCAATGTTTACGAGTTCAGTCTAAATAAATCGGAACCTAAGTTTTATTATGTCGGCCCGTTTGCCAATAACACACGCCCGATTTTATTGGGTAGCGAGACTGGTGTAGTCATCAAAGGGGATTGTGGGAACATCCGCCAGGCTTCCATTGTTGGTTCGACGATCAACATGGATTACGAAAAGGTAAAAACCCGCATTACCAACCACAACAATCAACACGGCATGGGCCTTCGCGAATGGGCCATGGCGAAAGATGAAGCCGCAAAAAAAACAAGTGTAGCAGGTTTAAAAGCGGTTGATGATAAAAAAGTTGCCTTTTTGGATTCGTTAAAAAAATCTAACCCGCTGCTTGCTCGGGTAGTAGCCATCAATACTTACGTGTCGTACCCCAACAACTCGACGGGTTACAACGATGAGCTGGCTTATTTTGCCAATGAGTTTTTTCACTTTGTAGATTTTAAGGACGCAGGCTACAACGGCATGCCTTGGGTGTACGAAAATTTTAGTGCCTACGCCCAAACCTTGGCAGGGGTAGGCATTCCTCCCACTGAAATCAAAAAATACCTGGACCAAACCCTGGCTAAATTTCCAGAAGGTAGTTCAGCTCAACAAATGGCCATGGCTGGTGTAATGGCCGGCTTGCAAAAGCGAAAAAGTGCGGGATATATGGAATATGCGCAGCGCTTCATCCAGACATTTGGTGAAAAATCACCCAAAGCTGCTGCTGCTGTACAAGAGGAGTTGACTCGGGCCATGCGCTTGATGACTGGTGCGGTGGCCCCCGACTTTGCTCAGACTACTCCAGAAGGCAAAGACCTGAAATTGAGCGATTTGCGTGGAAAATACATCCTGATCGACTTTTGGGCAAGCTGGTGCGGCCCTTGCCGCCAGGAAAATCCCAATGTGGTGCGGATGTACGAGCAATACAAAGACAAAGGTTTTGACATCCTCAGCGTCAGCCTCGATAGTGCCCGCGACCGCTGGTTGCAAGCCATCGAACAGGACAAGTTGGCCTGGAAACACGTCAGCGACCTCAAAGGCTGGTCGAATGCTGTAGCTCAAATGTACGAGGTGTCGGGCATCCCCAAAACCTTCCTGATTGACCCGCAGGGTAAAATTATCGCAACGGATTTGCGAGGCCCAAGTTTGGAGGCGAAGTTGAAGGAGTTGTTTGATCGGTAAGGCTGATCGAAGCCAGGATAAATACTTGAATGGCTCCTGTATTCTTCACTCAATAGGTGACATTACGCAGTAGAAGCATAAAGAAGGAGTAGTAGGACTCCAGGTGCCCCTTCGAACGTTTCGGACGTTCGAAGGGGTTTTTCCTGCACAACGACACGCAGCCATCCGGCGGAGCAATATGTTCCAAAGGGCCATCCCAATTGGCGGGCACCACAAATTTCCAGTGCCCAGCCAAATATTGAGTCATTGCCGGTGAAGGCAAAAACTCCTGGTATTGCAGTTGATCAGAAATCTTCATCAGGACTCAATTCGTCCAATAAATCTTCCAGTGAAATGTCTCCAACGGTATAACGATCGAGGTGAAATTGCAACTTACTGGCCGCTTTGTCCACTGCTTGCTCATTGATGTCCCATTCTTCGAGAGTGGTCAGAAAAAAGTCGATCACCACATCCAAAGTAGGTAGTTGAGTGATGGTACGATGGGTGTTTTTATCCTGGCGGAAAAGCAATTCCAGTAGTTTTTCAACCAAATACATCAAAACAAGAGGCTGTTCGCTGCGCTCGGGTATATTGGTTTTGCGCAACAACTCGCGGTGCTCATTGGCCACGATGAGCAGGTTTTCCATCAAAATTTGCAAAACCGCAAAAGGTGGCCGCCATTGTGGGGATTTGTGATCCATGGCCCCCAAAATGGAATCGAGTACCCGGAACACAAAATCGTCCTTCAAAAAATCCGGAATTGCAATCGACTGTTCTTGTACAAACTCGATCAGTTCCAACATCTGCTCCTCGGAAATCAATCTGGACCAACGGCCATTGCTGCGTTCGGCAGAGATGCTGAGTACAATTTGCTGCAAGCCCTCCACCAACAAGTGTTTGGGATTGGGACTGCGTGTGTCCAGTACCGCTTCCAGGTTATCGGCGCTGTTTTCCAGCAGCATGCTCAGAATTTTCGCACCAATATTGGGATGATCCGTACTCAACAGATGAATGGCTGCAGAGCAATCGGCGATGATGTCGGCCAAACTGGGCTTGCCTGTCACCAATTCCGGGTGTTGGCCGATGGCATATTGAGCGGCTTCGAGCAGTTCTGCCACTTGGTCACGATCAAATCCTTTGGAAAAATCAATCCCAGCGGCATTGGACAGGATCAATTCCAGGAGGGCGAGCCCTTTGGCGTCGGGGTTTTCGGCCAAAATTACGTCAAACACAAACTCCAGCAGATCGATGAGCAGCTGAGGTTTGTCCACCGCGGCACCTTCGGAAGGCGGAAAAACGCAGTTCAGCACCAGGTCGAGTACCTTTTCCAAAATGGCACCTTCTGTTTGGTCATCGCCGATGTGGATTTTCTCCAACAATTTACGGCTGCGCGATACGCCACGCAGGACTATATCGAGCACATATTCAAAGGTTTGTGCATTTAGGCGCTGGCCTGGCGGCACTTTTTGCATGGCACGCATGGAGAGGTCGAGCACTTCGCGCAAAAGGCTGTTTTGATGGACTTTATCGGTAATCCAGGCAGGATTTTGCACTACTTCATCGAGCAGGAATTCGGTCAGGTCAATTAGTTGTTCCGGAGTAAAACGTGGTTTCCAACGCCCGTGTGGAGGTTCTGCACCAAAAGATTGTAGGATTTCCCGCAGGGCGATCACCAAAAGGTATTCCAGGTTGTCGGGGTTGGTTTCTACGAGGAGCTCGATGTTGTCGGCCGTTTTGATCAAAACCAAACGTACAATTTCCGAGAGTAGCCCCGGTTGGTGGATGCCCGCCTTGCTCACGGCCTCGGCTACCCCACCAATGATGCGTTCAAGGGCCAGATCATCTACAATCAAATCAGGGTGTTGGGTAAACAGAATCAGCGCTGCCTCGACAATATCGTCGGCCAGGGGTCGGTTGAAACCTTCGCTGAAATCAATGCCCGTTTCGGGGGAAACCAGGATTTTGACGACCACCAGGCCCAGTCGATTGGGGTACTCTGCAACCACCACGTCCATGACGTATTCAAAAATCTCTTGCAACAACTTGACCCGTTCAACCCCCAAGGTGGTTTTGCCATCAAAAACGGAGGCGAAGATGAGGTCGAGGATTTTATTCAGAATGGTGGTTGTTTGATCGTCCGAGCCCCAGTTGATGGTTTCCATCACCGACTTGCTCTTCAGTACTGCGCGGATGTTGAGTTGCAGCAGCATTTCAACGACCTCCCAACGCAGGCGTTGCTCTTTGGGCACCTTATCCAGCGCTTGGAAGGTGATGGCCAATACTTCGGCAAGCAAGGAATTTTGCCGTACTTTTTCGGTGACCAAGGTAGGGTGTTGCACCACATCGTCCAGCAAGTCGGACACCAGATTGATCATCTGGGTTTTGGACAAACGGGGCCGCCAGGCACCATTGTTCGAGGGTTGAGCCAATACGCCGAGAATATGTTGCACGGCATTGACCAACAAATGTTGGGCATCGTCTTCCTCAATTTCCCAAACTAGATACAAGTTACCCGCAGTGTGTTCCAGCACCAATCGCAGGATTTCCGGCAAAAGGTCGGGGCGCTGAATGCCCGAACGCGCTACGGCAGAACTTACCCCACTTACAATTTCCTGCACGCCACGTTGATGGCTCAGGAGTTCGGGGTATTCGGCCAGGACACTGAGCGAGGCACGTACAATTTGGTCCAACGCCTCTACGGTCAATACACTTCGCAGGTTGATGTTGTTGGAATCTTTGTCCAAAATGATGTTCAACAGGGTCAAACCCGTTTGTTGAATCAGGGCAGAACTTGCCTCGGGGGTGCCCAGCACTGTGGAGGGTGCCGAAAACACATAATGTCCCGCGTTTTTTATCAAACTGCCCAACAAGAGCTGGCCCCAACGAACCGTGGCCTGATAATCCGCAGCATCGCTGTTCGCGGTACGAGCGATCAAGTCTTTGGCCATGCCATTGGCCGTGGCTTTGATGAACAGTTGAAATTGTTCGTCATTGGCTACGGTGCTGCTCAATTCGCTCAGGCTTTCGGCTGCACCGATGAAGAGTTTGGGCAAAATATCCTTGGCCAATGTTTTTTTCAGGTCATCACTTTCGGCAAAGTTGATGTCGTCAAAGCCGTCTAAAAATTGCTTCAGTGCTCGCCCATAGGCCGACTCCAGATTGAGCGCACCCGGAACGTTGTTGAAATAATCAATGCCGATTTCCACCAGGCTACCTGCCACCAATTGTAAAGCGCTTGGCTGAGGTGACTTGCCTTTTTCCCATTGGCGAATTTTTAATAGAGCCACTATATCGGCAGTATTGATGCCCCCATCCAGGATTTTGGATTCATCGTTGCCGTTGCGCACCATGCGGAAAAAGGTCTTGTAATAGTCAAGGTATTCTTCCTTTTCGGCGTCCACTAAGCCTTGAGAGAGGCTTTTTTGATGCAGAAGATTGAGGTAATCCAGTTGTTTTAAAAACTGTGCACCGTTATCCTCGCCCTCAGCTTGAAAAAACCGATCGGCGGAGAGGATATTCAGGGCGCCATCAAATTTGGGCAATGGCAAAACCAAACTTTTGGCGCGAATGCTATTGGCATAAGCCTTTTGGATGTTTCGCCCCAGACGAATGGCAGAATTTATGGTAAAAACGATGGCTTCGGATGGCAGATTCATGGTTCATGTTTTAGACATAATGTCTTTTATTTAAGCAGGCCGAAAATCATTAGATCGACCCATTCACCACTTACGCGGCGGTATTCTGCCCGCAAATCCCCTTCGCGCAAGAAACCAACTTTACGAGCCAGGCGTTGCATGGCAAAGTTGTCGCTTTCGGTACGCAAGGTCAATTTATTGAGTTGCAATTGATAAAAAACAAAATGGATCACCTTTTGCATTACTTCAGTCATAATGCCTTTTTGGTGGCGAGATTTATCCAAAAAAAGGTACAATTCAGCCTTGGATAAAGTCCAATCAATGTTCGCAATACGTACCAATCCTATGGGTATGGCTGAATCCTTGTCCCAAATCCCCAGGCAGTATTCGCTTTGATTGAGCCAGTCGGCCAGTTTTTGCCGGACAAAAAATTCAACATTATCCTGGTTGGGGATTTGGTTCAGCACTGGCGGATAACGACTTTCGAGTTGGTCTGTATTGTCCTGAAAGAGTTTGAAATAATTCTGCCCATCGTTTTCACGAAAACGCCGGACAACAGTACGATGGGTGATCAATGCAGTTTCAACTGTAAGTAGATGCTGAAGCATAGGTCTATGTTTAACAACCTGCTTGGGTGTACAAGGATGTAAGCAGGCGGATACGCGGGTGTAAAAATAAAGATTTCTTGCATCGCAAATTATGTATTTTTGCACCCACGCCGCAAAAGTCTTATGAGAGAGCAATACACCAGAAGGTTTCGTCTCAAACTTAACCAGTTATTCTGGATCATCATCTGGTGGACCCTATTGGGAGCC
>JAAFHQ010000749.1 GCA_013298445.1 Chitinophagales bacterium
ACCGGAAGCACAAGGAAGAAGTGCTACAAACGGGCCTCTGGAAGTACAGCCGCCATCCCAATTACTTCGGAGAGATTGCAATGTGGTGGGGTATTTTTGTCATTGTCCTTCCCCTACCCTATGCCTGGCTTGCTTTGATTGGGCCATTGACGATTACCCTGTTATTGGTCTTTGTATCGGGAGTGCCGCTGTTGGAGAAACGGTATGTGGGGAATTTGGAATATGCGGAGTACCAGAAACGGACGAGTGTTTTGATTCCGTGGTGGCCTGCATTGAATAAAAATTAACTAATAATCCTGGGGAAACTTTTGTTATGTCATTGGCATTTGGCACATTTGTATTTTGTTATAAAAACTAAATGCGCCATGAAAATTACCTATTTATTTAGTGTTTGTTGCTGTTTGTTTGTTTTTGTAGCGAATGCTCAGGAAGGGATATGGCCGGTAGAAAAACTGCCGCAGATTAAGGAAAAACTGATAAAAGCGGGGTTAAAATTAGACATTAAACAAATCTATAGAGAACAGGAAGATAAACTTGTAGCAAAACCATCCGGTGTTCACATAGCCTTGGGGCGCCCAAAGGTTACCGCTCCATTCGACAGTACCATTTGCCTCAACGAAGCCGTATTTGACACTCCCGATGGAAATGCAGCATTGATTTCCAGTTCAGGTTTGGCTATAGGTGTCGTTGGCTATGATTTTCTGCCTGATTCACTTTTGGAACTCATTGATCCAATGACCGGAGTTTGGGTTGCCAAACCAAAAGAAGAATTTTATTTAAGCGACTTTTTTGCAAAAAGTGTGTCGTTTACTTTTGACCTAAATGAAAATACTACTAGTCAAAACATATCAGGGAATATCTTATATCGGTATTATTCTGAGCGACAACTAATGAAACAAGATTTGGCATGGACATATGATGATGAAGAATACTTCTATTATTCAAGTGATTACTACTATCGAAACAATGAGGCCCTGGGTAGTCGAACGTTGTCCAAAGCGTTTAGGGATGTTCGCTTAGTCGCATTGATTGAAAACTCAAAATTAAGTGAAAACGCCAGAGACATTGTTGCTATTTTCAGGTTGTACACAGATCAAGAAAATCGGCCAACTCAATATGTTGCCGATACAAATCAGTTTTACCGCAATCCCCATTTCCTTCCTATTTCTGATAAGGCAATTGTTGATTCTTTTCATTTAGTTATGGGGTTTCCAGACGAGTCCTATTTTCACATGAACAGCTTCATGCTGAAATACACCCAAGATTTTGAGGTGTATTTTAAACAGGTTTTGGCAACATTATCTGCTTATGATCCTGAATTTGGGAAGTCCTTTTCATGTGATTGTGACGATATTGAAGAATTGAATGAGGCCATTGAATACCACCTATTTACAGAAAATTTATTCAAAAACCACCTGGGGCGGGAACCAACCTGGAAACAAGAATATGGCGAATTACTTAGATTGATTCAGGAAACTTATGAAAAACAGGTTAAACTGATCCCTGCAATTGTGCATTCAGCAGCCATTTTAGAAGATGAAAGCAGCTTCAAAGATGCGATTCGTCTGGTTAAAGATTGGCGGGATGTCAGCAAAACTGCATCAAACCACCTAGACGAAAACTATTTTCTTTACACGTTATCGCATAGCCGGAACCCTTCCATCAATATCAAGTCACTCGTTAAGTTGTTTGAACTTTACTTCACCAAACTCCCCCTCGAACATATTTCGCCTTATGCCAAACAACAGTTGGCGAATCATAAAAATAACTACGAGGAATTCGTCAATGAGTTGTTCCTAAAAAGCCCGTTTTTTGACACCACTGACATGGCAAATCAATTGAAACAACATTTTTCACGCAATATCGAGAAATTTGCAAATGCTCCTGTTGTAGCTCTACTTGATAGCATGACAAGGCATTATCAACAAAAAATCAACCGTATTGCTTATAAATACGAAGCATTTGCCAATCATTACAATGAATTATTGCTAGAGGCCATGAATGTTGTGCTACATCGTAAACCATTGTATCCAGATGCTGATCGTAGCTTAAGAATTAGTTACGGAAAATTGAGCCCTTCTAAAAATGCCAATTATTTGTACTCTAATGCTCATTTATTGCCTTCACATATTGGTAGTCCAGCCATCAACAACCAAGGGCAAATTTTTGGCATAGTAGGCGCTTTGTCTCCTGAAGCTTATTACAACATGTATGAATTTGATGTAAAAAAAAGTTCAAGTACAGTTATCCCTATTCAATACATACTTGAATCAATTGCTCAACATGCCCAAGGAAAGTATTTATTACAAGAAATTGGAAAATGACCCTATCTGTCAGGGGCTTATCATGCTTATTAACCCTCATTTCCCACCAAAAACTCCGGCAAATCCCGAATCAGCGGCCCAGCCGTACTGGCATTCGTAAACACCACATAACCCATTTTTGCCTCCTTGTACACTTCAAAATTGCAGTTAAAATCTCCATTACTCCCCTGATGGCCAAAAACCAGTCCGAAGGGTGATTCATGCACGAACAGGCTCAACCCCAAATGAGACTTGTACCTGGGTTTTTCTTTTTCTTCCCAGGGAAAGCTAGATTGCACACTTAGCATTTCCGCATAGGTTTCAGGCTTTAAACCACGTTGTTCCAGTAAGGCCAACATAAAACGAGAAAAGGCTCGGGCTTCGGTGTACATGCTGTAGGCCATACCAGCTTGGCTTGGGATTTCATCAGTACTGATTCGTTTCTTAAAATGCCCGGTGGCCGCGAGTTTGATCAAAGTGTCATTTTTGGAAAAATAAGTGTGGTACAAACCCAGCGGCTGAATGACTTCTTCCATTAACACCTGTTCCACTCCCTTCCCCGTGATCTTTTCCACTACCCGTTTCAGGTATTCAAAACCTTCGCCGGAGTAACTGTATTCGCTGCCGGGAGTAAATTTAAAATCCAGTTTCCCATCTTTGTTTTGATGCCGCCAATTGGGGAAACCCGTCCGGTGGCACAACACATGGCGAGCCGTGATCAACTTGTAGCGCTCATCGTACTCGATGTCTTTGTTCGGCAAGTATTGGTACAGTGGTTTGTCCAGGTCGATGATGCCTTTTTCCATCAGACGCAGCACTGCAAAAGCAAATACAGGTTTGGTAATAGAAGCCGCTTCAAAAAGGGTGTTTTCGTCGACGGGCAGCTGAGTGGTAGTATTGCGCACCCCATAAGTTTGGGCATAGGCCACTCTCCCATCTATGATCAAAGCCAGAGATACTCCCGGGATATGGTAACGTTTTTGGTAAGACTCGATAAAACCGTCAAGTTCAGCCGCCTTATTCTGGTCAAAATTCATCAAAAGACCCAACTTCTTTTCCTTTTTGGGCTCTTTCAAATTCAGACTGTAAATGCCATATACACTTACCGCCAAAATAGCCAGGATACTCACCCAAAAGACCAGATCGAAGCGCCAGGAGGCATCAAATCGGCCAGTGGCCGTACCATAACGAAAATACAAAGTCGCATAGATAACCAATAGAAGCAAAACGGAACCCGCTATCCCCCCACTCAAAACCATAAACAAGGGCAACTTGATGCTCAAAAACAAAAATGCCCAAATCAGCGGAACCACCCAGGACAGGATGCCGATGCTCCGCTTGCGTTGTTTTAAGTCAAAAAAGTCCATCCAGCCGAAATGGCTGAAGATGTCGCTGAACAGACGGCC
>JAAFHQ010000750.1 GCA_013298445.1 Chitinophagales bacterium
GCCCTCCAGATTGGGGCAGGACAAGTATTCCAACTTGATTTCAAAAGTACCGTCCTTATGGTGTTTGCGGTAAGCGGAGACAAAGGCATTTTCAGCGCTGTCAAAATAATTCAACAGGCCCTGATGCAAGGGCAAACCTGCGCGCAGAATAGTAGCCAGAACAATGGGTTTGGCCAGTGCTTTGCTGCTCGCTATTCCCATAGGTGTTTCCACTTCGATGGTATCATAGGGCAAATGTTTGCTCAATTCATACGCCAGAATTTCGCCGATGCGTTCCATATTGCGCCGAAAACGCATCCGATCATTTTGGGTACTGGTATTGCGCATTTCTGCTACAAAATGGCTCGCAACACTTGGACTTTTACTCAGGTCAAATAGCAATGGCGACATGGATATCAGTTTTTCTCAATTCAAAGCAAGATAAAACCTTTTCCCATAATCTCTACACGAACAATAATCAAGCTTGGGCTTGATTTTACTTACCATTAAGGTTCCAGTATTTACCTCAAGTCCCACCATTTTTTTAGTTCTTCCAACCTGCTTTCGCGCGATTGTAAATCATTCAACATGTTGCGACTGCTCGACCCCGATTGTTCCAAAAAAGGTTTGGCACGTACATAAGCTGCTTTGGCCTGTTGGATGCGCAAAAGAGCTTCAGACTTGTCTTTGGAGCCTAGGTTGGGGTTTTTGACCAATTTTTCATGCAACTTATAGGCCACCTGTGCCTGGTAAGCTCCAATTTGAACATTGGCCAAACCTCCCCCGGCATTGAGGAATTGGACGATGGTCTGGCGTTCAGCGTTGTTGCCACTGCTGCTGATCATTTTTAAACCCTCCACTGCTCTGCGTTCACTCTCACGATAGCCTTCCAAAGCAGTGCTAAAATTGCCGTTCAAAAAAGGTAGTGGATTATCAAAAACCAGGCGATAGCGTTGATTGATCAAATCGTAACGGGTTAGGCTTTCATTGGCCAACAATTTGGCCATCAACAAGGGATAATCCTTATTCATTTCACTGAACCCGCTGATCTCGACAGCTACTGATTTACCCTGATCAAGGGCCTTTTTCATATTCACCAGGTTGTTTTTTCCGCGCAAAATCAGGGCGAGGTTAACATTTAAAGCTTCTTCGCTAGTGTTGCCGCGGTTGGCGCTGGCATTGAGGTGACTGATGGCACTGAGGTACATGCTGCGTGCCCAAAAGAAAATGATTTCGCCGCGTTTTTGCACGATGGCCTGGGAAGTGTCCTGAGCATACAAATCCAGGGCTTGTTGGTAATGGTTGCTGGCCTGTTCGGATTCCTGGTTAACGCGACCCAAAAACAGCTGAAGGCTGGTATTGTTGAGCTGATGAAAGTTTTCGCGGCTGTAACGACTCAATAACGTATAATGAATGTGACCACGGACAAAAATAAGCTCGGCATGCATGTATTCCAGGGGCTGAACTTGTTGTTGTACCATCTGCAGGCGACTCGATTTTATGGCACCTAAATAAGCCCAGGCTTGGGTGAAGTATTGTTCAATGGACAACAATTGGCGATTGTACCGCAATGTATCAATGGCTTGTCTAGGGGAGCTTTCCAAGGCAAACAAACTGCCATAAATATCTACCAGTGCAACCAAACCTTGTTCGTACATTTTTAATCCCAGTTGGGTCAGTGCATAGTCGTCGTTGGGGTTGAACCGCAAGATACGTGAACAGGTGCGCAAGGTGCGTTGCAGCGTGTCTAACCTGCTCATATACGCAATAGTGTCTGCATAAAAGAAGGGGAGGGTGCTGGCATTTTTTGGGGCAGGGGCGTTTAAATCCCAGCTTTCCCATTGCGCCTGGGTCATCGGAAAACGATTGAGTTGCCAAACGGGATCGAAAGGGTAGTGGTCGCGGATCATGTCGATAGGTGGAACCAGAAAATACAAATCATCACTAGGGGGAAAGTGAATGCCCGCATCGGGGTCGTAATACCCAGCACCCCAGGTGGGGTCGCTGAGCGACCACTCACCACCAATTTTTATGGCGATCCAGGCGTGCCCAATTTCTGGGATTTGACCATCTTCTCTCCTGACCTTTCCGGTGACAATTTCAGCGCTGAGGCCCATTAAATTGGCCAATGCTTTGTACAAATTGGCATAACCCTCACAAACTCCGCTGCGTTGGGTCAGTACGTTTTCGGCCTGTTGCATCAGCGTGTTTTCGCGGGTGCCCAACAGGTTTTGTTCGATGATGCTGTGGTTGTAGCGGATATTGTGGGTCACCCAGGTGTAGATGGCCCGGGCCTTCTCCTGCTCGTTGAATTTCCCAGTACCTTTGAGGTAATACGCCAAGGATTCGGGACTTTGGCAAGCTTCTACAGGTGCATTTAGGGCATAGGTGTCTATGGCTGCATAAACTTTTGCCTGGGCGTTTAGCCCTCCAAAAGAAGCCAATACGAGGTAAAATAGCGTGATATGGCGCAACATAGACTTAGGTTTTGCCGTAAGATAACGAATTCTTTACGTGAATTATTAGCCGCTTGGTGCTTGACTGAAAGTTGAGTATATTTGTTAAATCAACCCAAAAACCCTAAATGATGCGAATCCTATCTGTTTTATTTTTTGCGACGTTGCTGCTGAACACGGAAGCAGATGTCCCACTCAACAAAGGTAAAGTAGTCGGCAAAATCGCCATCCCTGAAAATGTACCCCTACTCAAACGGGGCAGCAACCAAAAATACTGCGAAGAAGAACCAGCCAGTGCACGGAAAAAACAAATTGATTTGGAGAATCACCCCAATCGGCATGTCGTGGTGAGTTTTCACCCTACTGATTTTAGTCCCGAATTGAGCCCAACCCCCCGGGCCATCATGAACCAAATGGAAAAAACCTTCGTACCCAAAGTCTTGCCCATCACCAAAGGCAGTACGGTTGAGTTTTTGAATAGTGACACCGAAGTACACAACATTTTCAGCATGACTCCTCGCGCTGCCTTCAACATCGGCCGGCGACAACCGGGGAAATCGGTACCTCAGTTGATCGAAAAAGTAGGCGTGGTTGACCTCAAATGCGACATCCATTGTGGCATGAACGCCTCTATTTTAAGCCTTGATACGCCTTATTTTACCAAAGCCAATGCCAGTGGTAACTACGAAGTAGATGGCTTGCCCGATGGCAATTACCGGGTGCAGATCTACCATTTTAGTTTGGGGATTACAGAAGACAATATCACGATTAAAGGAGGTGGTGTGATTACAAAAAACCTTGCACTGGTCAAACCTTAAACAGCAAGCATGAAATGCATCATCGGATTGGGGCTTTTAATTACGCTTGGCTTTACACAGCTGTTGGCACAGGAGAATACCCAAATAGAAATCAACGGGACGGCTGACCTGGAGTATATGGTAGGTGGGATGAGTTCTCATTATTACCTCAATGGAATACACAAAGACCTCAAAAGTGGAGCGGTACGCCCTTTGGAGTTGAACCTCTTGTCCAAAATCCGGTTCAATCCTCAATGGAGTGCCAATTTTCGCCTGCAAATGGAACGCGACGAAGGCCTCAAATTCAATCAAGTCCGTCTCGCCCAAGCCAATGTACAATGGGCACCCAAAGAAAGCCCTTGGTTGTTCACGGTGGGGCGTTTTGTTTCCCCCTTTGGCCTATTTGCCAATCAGCAGTTGTCTACTGCCCGAACTTTCGTAGATGTTCCTCTGGCATACGGCTATTTCATCAACA
>JAAFHQ010000755.1 GCA_013298445.1 Chitinophagales bacterium
GATGTGATGGCGATTGAAGATACCGGGCAATACCGGGGTATGTACCACGTTTTGGGAGGAGTGATTTCGCCTTTGGAAGGGGTTGGCCCGGGTGAATTGACCATAGATTCGCTGGAGCAACGCCTGGCGAGCGGAGAAACCAAAGAAGTGGTGATGGCCATCAGCCCAACCATCGAGGGAGAAACCACCATTTTTTACATCTCCAAACGTTTGAAAGACCTGGACCTGAAGATCAGCACCATTGCCCGGGGGGTTTCCTTTGGGGGCGAATTGGAATATGCTGATGAATTGACCTTGGGTCGGTCGATTGTGGCACGGGTGCCGTATCAGCGGCAGGAGTAGTTAGATTTTACTTTGTAGTCCAACAGCTGACAGCTCAAAGCTGATGGCTGACTGAACCCTCTACCATGACCATCATCATCGTCAACTACAACGTCAAATTTTTTCTGGAACAAGCCTTGCTGGCGGTACGCAGAGCAGCTCAGGGTTTGGAAGTAGAGATTTGGGTGGTCGACAATGCCTCCAAAGATGGATCAGTGCAAATGGTGCAAGAGAAGTTCCCTGAGGTCCATTTGATTGCCAATGAGCGCAATGTAGGGTTTTCACAAGCCAACAACCAAGCCATTCGCCAGGCTACAGGCGAATACATTCTACTCCTCAATCCCGATACGGTTGTTGCGGAAAACACCTTACAGGTTTGTGTGGATTTTATGGAAGCCCATCCCCAGGCTGGTGCTTTGGGGGTCAAAATGATCGATGGTTCGGGGGCTTTTTTGCCAGAATCCAAACGGGGCTTCCCCTCCCCTTTTGTAGCCTTTTGTAAAACCTTCGGATTGTCGCGTTTTTTTCCAAAATCACGCCTGTTCAATCGTTACCACCTGGGGTTTCTTTCCAAAGATAAAAACCACGAAGTAGATGTCCTTTCGGGGGCTTTTATGTTCATGCGCAAAGCAGCATTGGACAAGGTAGGAATGCTGGACGAGCAGTTTTTTATGTATGGCGAAGACATCGATCTTTCCTACCGCATCCAACAAGGTGGTTTTAGCAACCATTACCTGGCCGATACCAGCATCATCCATTACAAAGGTGAAAGCACCAAAAAAGGCAGTGTCAACTACGTGCGCATTTTTTACCAGGCGATGATCCTCTTTGCCCGTAAACATTTTCAAGGCGGCAATGCCCGAGGTTTTATCTTGATGTTACAAATGGCGATTTATTTACGCGCCACTTTGACCCTGTTGTCCAACTTTTTTCGCCGCGCCTGGTGGCCATTACTCGACGCCTTGGCCTTGTATGGCGGTTTGAGTTTTTTGAAAAAATTTTGGGCCATTTACCATTTTCACAATCCAGCGCATTTTGAAAGCTCTTTCCTCTATTTCAATGCCCCTTTGTACACTGGAATTTGGTTGCTGGCCTTGTTTTTTAGTGGCGCGTATGATCGACGCACCAATCTTTGGCAAGTGGTACGGGGCATCTTGGTTGGCACGGTGGCTATCGCTGCGATATATGGTTTTTTGGATCTGGTGTACCGCAGTTCGCGGGCTTTGATTGTATTGGGTACCATTTGGGCGCTGGTGGCGGTTCCACTATTGCGCGCCTTGATCAGCGCCTTGGGAAGGGGCAATTTCAGCCTGGAAGAACAAGCCGAAAAACGCCTGGCCTTGGTGGGCTCTATTGGAGAAACCCGGCGGGCGGAGGCCATTTTGCGGGCCATTGGCTCACGTAAAAAAACGATTGGACTGATTGCCCCCGAAGCAAATCCTACCGAGGCGCACCTTTATCTAGGTGATTTGCAGAATTTAGCCGCCCTGACCGAACTGTTCCACCTGGACGAGGTCATTTTTTGTAGCAAAGATCTGGCCCATGCCCAAATCATCGCTACAATGGAAAGTTTAGGCAACCAACTCGACTATAAAATTTTGCCCGAAAATAGCGACAGCATCATCGGCAGCAGCCACAAAGACCTCAACGGAGAGTTTTATCGGGTGGATGCCTCCTACAACATCGCCCATCCTGAAAATCGCCGCAACAAACGTTTATTGGATCTGGTGCTGGCCATTGTGTTGTTGCCCAGTTTTCCAATAAGTATCTTTTTGGCCAAACACAAACAACGGCTTTGGGCCAATGCCTGGCCAGTGTTGGTCGGTCAAAAAACCTGGATTGGCTACTGCGAGACTGAAACAAACCTGCCCAAACTTAAACCGGGGATTTTGACGCCTGCCGACATCACCAATGCGTCGCCTCTAAGTTCCTCAACCCAATACAAATTGGATCAGCAGTATGCGCGGGATTATCGGGTGGGTGAAGATTTAAGGATATTATGGGGGTATTGGCGAAGGGAGAATTAGACTTGAGGCATATCGAAAATCTAGGATTTGAGTACAAATCTAGAGCCCCTCTCCGAAAGTTTTAGACTTTCGGAGAGGTCAAGTAATGTAACGCTGCTTGACCTCCTCGAAAGTCTAAAACTTTCGAGGAGGAGGTTTCAGATCGTGCAAATGCCTACAAATTATCGTTGATCCACACAGCAAAAATCTAAAGATAATCTGCTTTAAACTGTCTCAACCTAGCCTCAATCTCACCTGCATCCATCCCCGCCAAAACCGCCTCATGATCCACCCATTGCGCCTCAAAACTCCGCATAAAATCCCCTAATACTTTCCCTTGTAATTCAGGAAAAAGCCGCATGATCACCTGGCCTGAATATTTCTCCCGCAACTGCAACACATACGCCTCTCGTTGGCGCTCCAGTTCAATTTTTTCCAACAAATTTCCTTCTGGAAAAAATGCTGCAATCATCGGCAGGTACGCATCTCGATCCGCTGCAAATTCAAACTTTTGTGAAATACCCTGCTCTTCCAGCCACGCCACAAAACGGCGCATGGTGGTGCGTTCTTTTACCCTTTGAGTGGTAGTAGCATCTTGTTCCTGATAGGGATGAACGGAAAAATAGGGGCTCGCCGTTGCCCAGCGGAACAACTCATCCAGGGAATCAAAGCCACGTAGCCAGTGGGCATAATCCAGTTGTAAAAAAGCAAAAATGCGTTCAAAATCCCGCGATACTTCCAGGTCTTTTTGGAAATGGCCGTCGGCTCGGCGGAATACGTACAACAAGCCTTGTTCGCCATATTTCAAATTAAAGCGTTTGAAAATTTTACCCAAAATATTACCTACGTCGTTGAAGGAAAGGTAATTGTAAGTGCTTTTAAAATAGCGGTGCTCCCGGTAAAAAAAATCGACCTGGAAATTTTGATACACCGTACTAAAGACTGGACCCAGAGACTTGTGTTGCTCGATTCCCAAATCTCTGATCAGCTCCATGCGCAAATCCTGCCAGGTGGTTTGAATGGCTGCATCTGAAACGATGATGTCAACATCGCCAAAGTCGGGTTTGTCGCGGTAATAGCGGGGAATGCGATACAAATCGCCCAGTTTTTGATCGAGGTATTGTCTCAATTCACTTTCGACTTTCAGGTACTCCCCTTTGGGCAAACGCCCCAATTTGAACAAATTACCACCCATTTTGCTTTGTTAGTAAGGTTTGGCATGCAGAACGACGTAGGGCCTGTATTTGGTTCCAAAAACTTAACACTACGCACCTACAAATTTATTTGAAGCTGCTACAAAAAACCTTACTTTGCTTCATCATTCATCTTAAATATCATCATTTTT
>JAAFHQ010000768.1 GCA_013298445.1 Chitinophagales bacterium
GTCGGGAAATTCATCGACAACTCGCGCCCACCGCTGGATTTCGAGGCCGAGAAACGCCGCCGGGTGCTGGTGGCCCCGCAGCGCTGGCGCATCGGGGAATCGAAGCTACCGGCTGCGGACGCCGCGGGCGTGAAATAACCGGCGCTGCCGAATCACCGTGCCGGCAGCACCGTCCCGGCGCAATCCCCGAAGAAGCCCAGGGCGGAGTCAAGTAACAGTAGCGACCACCCCCACTACCATCTAACTCGCAGTTCGACACCGACGCCAGGCGGCGCCGGTTAATTTAGTCGTCAGGCATCGCGGAATCAACCCTCTTTCGCCATGTCACTCAAATTGAGGGTAAAGGAAAAGAAATGAAAGCCAACAAAATCCGTTTATTGAAACTATTTGCAGTCGCAATCACAGCATATCAATTGGCTGCTTGCAATACTTTGGTGGGCAGTGAATTACATAGCAATGATTCTCTTCGCGATGAGATTGCTTTGTCGCTAGGGATGAATTCATCCGATGTCAATATTGAGTCAAGAAAAAATCAGGGGAGCAATACTTACCTGACAATTAAGACTACAAAGGGCGTTAGGATGGCTTGCAGTTTATATGGTGGTGGCGCATTAGGCTTTGGCGTGAAAACACAACCGTCATGTACCAAAATTGATAGCGATGGAGTATCTTCTGGCTCAACAACAAACTGCAATGCTTTATTGAAAGCTGCTGGTCGGTGCCAATAAAAGCCTAACCGCACCTGCCAAGGCTTTGCAGGCAAGCAAAGTAACGGCAGCGATCACCCCCGGCAATTCCGGGGGGTTTCAATGCACGATTTCCCCCTTCGTTCAGCCCAGCGTATTGGCTCAGTCAATCACCATCATGGTCATTTATAAATTCACCGCCAAAAAAACCTTGGTAGTTTTGCCATTACTGCTCGGCAGCTACTCCTCCCTGACTTTTGCAGAAACAGGTGAAAGTACGTTTGTAAAAGACACCAAAACAGGGTGCAAAATTTATGACCTTGAGGAAGGGAACCACAGCGCAAGCTGGAGCGGCGCTTGTGTCGATGGGAAAATCAGCGGCAATGGCACGCTGACGATTATCAGCAAAAAACCCAATGCGACGTGTGAAAACAAAGGGGAGATGAAGGAGGGGTTGAGAACCGGGCGCAGCGTAACTCAGTGTTCGGATGGTGTGCGTATTGAGGGGGAATACAAGCCTGTGGCCGGCGTGGTGAATAGCATTGGCACGGTGAATTTTCCGAATGGTGATAAATATGTCGGGGAGATGAAGGGCATGACGTTGCATGGGCAAGGAACATACACCGCGGCCAGTGGGAAATCCATGACTGGCACATTTTCCAACAATAAATTAGTTGCGGATGAAAAGATCACCACTGAGGTGAAAGCTCTAATGGAACTGGTGAGGAAAAGTTCATTGCTTTTCGCGGAGAAAAAATACGTTGAACACGTTGCCTTGATTGATCAATTCCTAACCAAGTACAGTCAACTTCCCAAAGAAATAACACAACTACCTGAGCTTCAGAGCTTGTTATCAACAATGCTTTCCTCAAAGGGAACCGCATTCCTTTTGCAAAAAAAATATGACGCCTATTTTACTTTATATGATCAACTTCTCAATCAATTCAATCAACTACCTCAAAGCATAAAAGAATCCCCTGAAATACAGCACAACATGGCATCTGCCGCCAGCAGTTTGGGAACAGTTTATCTAATACAAAATCTACCCGACAAAGCCTTTTCGACATGGGACGAAAACAGTAAAAATTTTGGGGCATCAACAGACGAGCGGGTAAAGAAAATTTTAGCAGAAGCCCAAGTTACTAAAAATTCATTCCAAAAAATAGAGGCCGAAACTCAAATGGTATTGAATGCAAATAAAATAGCATCAAATGAACTGGATTTACTAACCACTGCAAAAAAAGCTTTATTTTTATTTCAAGAGAACAATTTACCCGCCGCCATACTGGCGTTCGAAGATTTTTTAACCGCGTTCAATAAAACTTCATCCGAATACAAAAGCACACAATTTGCACAAAGACTTCATTCCAACATTATGCTTCATAGCGCGAGAGCTTATCTCAAGACCAATAACACAGATAGATTTTTTTCCATAAGCAACAATCTTATAGAAAAAAATAAAAATTCCTCCGATCTTGATCAGTTATACATACTTCTTCAGATCAAAGTAATACGTATTTTTTAAATAAAAATTATGCCCAAGCAATTGCAAAATCCAACCAAGTTATTAATCTACTTAACAAAAACTATAACTACGCCTCAGATCTTTTGGCAGAAAACTATGCGATAAAATGTGAATCTCTTTATAAAATTGATTTAATTCGATCAGCAAATTGTATTTCTATTTTTAGAGGAAAATTTAAAAACAATCCAGACATGATTTTAAAAAGATATGTGCCCGATGATATAAAACTGCGTTTATTGATTGATAATATGCGGCACAGAATGCACTTAAATCTAAAACTTGATGAAGTTGCGCCAAACTTAACAGAATACACTGACCCTGCAGCGCAAGCGCAGGCGGCAATTGATGCTATTGAGACAGTCATTTCAATCCATCAGCCCTTATCTAGGGACGACAAGATTATGTCACTTAATAAGCTATGGTCTGACATACCAGCAACCCAAAAGTCCAAAAATCTTGAGGTAGTAATAAAAAATTTAGACGATATTTTTAAGCAACTAAGCACCTCAATTACATCCAAAGATCCGGCAGTACAAGCACAAATCGCTTCTGCGGTTTACAGCCAATGCAAGCTGTTATCTCGCGAGCCCATGATGTCTGGGCAAGGATTTGCCTGCTACGAAAAGGCTGCTAAGAATTTTGGTACAGCGCCCACAAAGTAAATCATTAAAATATTTTACGAAAATCTCACCCAAACCAAAATACCTATCATGCGAATGCTACGATTTTTTCTTATATTTTTTTATATGATCATCACATCAAACAATGTAATGGCCAGCACGCAATGCAGCGAAGTGTATGCTGGCATAGAGTACGACACTTGGGAAGCATGGGACGGCCCTTTCCTGAAGAGATACTCTAGGCCTCGTGATCGATATGTAACGAAATGCCGGACGACATATGGTGCATTTTCTTTAAATCCACAAACGCGCGCAATTCATTTCGCTTGGGATTTCAACACCCCCAAGTCAGCTATTGAATTCACGGAGGCCAATTGTGGGAAATCTTGCGTCGGGGATTCATTTGAATCCGATTATCTATGGATTGCCATGGGGAAAACAAACTCATGGGCAACAAGTACTGGCAGTGAAGCAGCCGCCGTGCAAAAATGCAACAAACTAAATGACGGAACATGCACTGTAATATGGGTAGCCAGCAGCACATCTAAACCCGCCATTTGGTATTTTAAATCCGTGGCATTTTCCCCAAAAACAGGAGGCAGCTCTATCGCCAGTAGTATTTTTTTATACAAAGAGGCCGCTGAACGGGCAGCTCTTACGGCTTGCGCCGACCCTGGTTGTTGGGCTTATACGTTTCAAGGTGCTGTTGGCGCTATTGCGATGAGCAGTGACGGTAGACTTTGGGGTATGTCATCAAATGATGCTGTATCTGGTTCATCAAAAAGTGCGCTGAATTATTGTATAA
>JAAFHQ010000751.1 GCA_013298445.1 Chitinophagales bacterium
GTATGGCTCGTAAAGGTATTGGGCTTGAACAGCAATACGTATTGATCAATTGCAGTGGAAGCAGTTCCCCCGTCAGGCCGATCGAGGTAAGCCAACTCCAGGCGTTCCCATTCGTTTTGTTTGGTAGTAAAAGCCTGGTAACGGCTGTGGCGGCCAGTTGGGTAGTTTTGTGCTGAACGGGCCGTGTTTTCAGCCTGAAAAAGGATTTCAGTGCCAACAGGAGCATTGGTGTACACATCAATGAAAAACTTCCGCTCCTTGCTGAGGAAAGGGCCCAAATCACTGATGGGTTTGCCTTGGTAAACGACGACGTCGTATTGGGAGCTGCCACTGCGCACATACTTTCCTACCAATGGAGTGCTGTTGATGCCAGCGGTATTGGGGTTGGCAAAGTTGTCGCTGAAGGTGCCATTGAAAAAGCTCAGTTTGAGGGGGGAATTGTCGTCAAAATTCTCCAAGGCGCTTTCTTTGGCCAGGCCAGGTTCAACTTTTACGTATACGCTTAGGGTCTTTTTCCCACAAGCCGTTTCCACCTCTGCTTTCAATTCACCACTGCTGGAGCCCCATTTGATGACCACATCGCTGCTGCCTTGTCCGGAACTGATTTCGGCACCTGCGGGAGCTACCCAGGTGATTTTGGCCGTATTGTCGACGCCATTGAGGGTGTAAACGGTAAAAGGTGCTTTAAAGGGGACCGAGCGGGGGCCGCTCAATGATTGGGATTTGGTGTCATAAACCCGCACATAATCTACTTCCATCACCTGCGGGAAAACCGTGCTGCCATCGGGGCTCCCTGGCCAATTGCCACCCACCGCCAGGTTGAGAATGAAGTGAAAACGCTGATCAAAAGGCCAACGCTCAGGAGCCACATCGGTAGTTTTTTTGGTGGAGTACAAATAATCGTCGATGTACCAACGGATTTCGTTGGGCTCCCATTCAACGGCGAAAAGGTGGAATTCCTTGCTAAAATCTTCCCGATAGGCATCATAAGAGCCGCCTGAAGATTTATTGTTCGGCCATTCGGGACCAAAATGGATCGTACCATAAATTTTTTTCGGCTCCCGGCCAATGTATTCCATGATGTCAATTTCACCACTTTTGGGCCAGCCACCGTATCTGTCGTCGGTGGGCATCATCCAAAAGGCTGGCCAAATGCCCTGACCATAGGGCATTTTGATGCGTGCTTCCATCCGGCCGTAGGTGAAATCAGCCTTGTTGATGCTGCGAATGCGGGAGGAGGTGTACGCATTGCCGCCGAGGTTTTCGCGTTTGGCGGTAATTTTGAGCAAACCATCGCCGACCGTAGTGTTTTCTGGACGGTAATTTTGTAGCTCGTTGTTGCCCCAACCGCCGCCACCAGTTTGGTGGGTCCATTTTTGGAGGTCAAGGCTGGTACCATCAAATTCTTCGGCCCAAACCAATTTTGGGCATTGGGCCTGTATTTGGCTGAAACCCAGGTAACAGCAGGATAAGAGTAATAAAGCTAATCTGAACCGTTTCATGATCATGTAGGTTGTTGTAATAGTGAGCAAAATAGCTTCCAAATATCTTTAACTTTTGCGAATTAAAAATGTTGCCAACGGATTAGCACGAAAACCCCGTCTAACTAAAAAAACAAAAACCATGCGCAAGCTCCTATTTTTTATACTTATTGTAATCGGATTGCAATTTTGCACAGATGAGGAAGCTGTAGCGAAACTGGAAGGTTACGCTGAAAAAGAAGCGATCTTGCTCAATCAATTGCCAGTTGACGGCTGTGATTGGCATTTTGGGGTAGATTTGGGCGATGGATGGGGCCAATACGTGCCCAATAAAGCCAGCCAACCCAAGGTGGATGCCCTCATCAAACAGGCTTCAGTGGAATTTGGAATCGCTCAGGTCAAAGTCAAAATGCGCTACAAGCTCACCGGGAACGAGCAAGAAGTGCAATGTGGCTGGAATACCAAGACCAAAATGGAGGAAATTGATATTGCGAGTATTGAAAAACTGTAAAAGCGAATAGCGAATAGCGAATAGCGAATAGCGAATAGCGAAAATTTAGAGGAGGTCTTTCATCCCTCCAAATTATTAAGCAGTTAATTTAGAAAGCATGCTCCCGCTTTTCGCTATTCGCTATTCGCTATTCACTTCTTTTTCTACTTCCCGAAAATACCTCGCCGGCTGCCCCGCCCAAATCTGCCCTGCTGGTACATCCTTGATCACCAGTGCAGAAGCGCCGACTAGCGCATAATCTCCAATTTTACAAAACTCAATCACCGTAGCGTGCAGTCCAATCGTGACCGCTTTGCCGATGCTGATGCGAGAACCCACCACACAGGTTGCCGTAATGTGGCACAATGGACCAATAACTGTGTCGTGCCCCACCAAGGTATGGGTAGAGACGATGGTACATCTGCCAATTTTAGCATTTTGAGAAATGGAAGCAAACTGCATTACACAAGCGCCTGGTGCCAATTCCACCGTTGGGGCAATAAAAGCCCGCTTGCTGATGATGTTGGGGAGGCGATCATCGGGTAGATTGCAGCGCAGGAATACCTCCTCAGTGAGGTAATTGCGGTTGGTCATGTGGATGGTAAAGGCAAAGTAATAACCTTCTTCGATGAAGCGGGGAATATCGGCAATGGTACCCAAAACAGGATAACCGTGGATGATTTGCCCCATGTCGTAATCATTGCAATACCCGGCAATTTCGTATTCCAAATCGCCAAAATTGCGTCGATTGTCCTCAACAACCTGAGAGATCAAGGCACCTTTTCCAGCGCCGCCGATGATGATGATTTTTTTGGACAAAGCTGTTGTAATGATGAGTGATGAACAATGAGTGATGAATTATATCCAAATGTATAAAGAATCATTTTCAAGTTCGTGCTGTAGTTTGGCTAAACGAAGTCGCGAGTTGAAGCCGTTGACCATCCCATCCTCTAAGTTGAATTCCCAGCCATGCCAGGGGCAACGGAGTACTGGGTGCTCAGCGTCCAATTGAAGTGCCTGTGCCGATTCAATGACCAATTTAGGTGTGATTTTACCCTGACAAATGGGGGCTCCTGCGTGCGGGCAGCTATTGAGGATCACCACGGGTTGTCCGTGGAGCAAGGTCGCCCCCACTGAGCGATTATTTACCTCTCTAACGACAAAGCGCCCTTCCTCCAGTACGCCCAGCTCGACGAAGTAGTGTTTGGTTTTCATAGGCCAGGCTGTTTGAAAAATTTGTACCAGGCGGCCGCATTGTCGTAAAAAATACCCTGCTCCCATTCTTGAGGAATAAAACGCCGGATAAAATCAGGCTCATCGGCGTCCCAGTGCGGGTAATCACTGCCAAAAACCAGATTGTGTTGTAATTCCCCCGCTTCAATTACTTTTTGCAATTTATCGGCCTCACTGGGCTCATAAATGGGTTGAATGCCAAATTTGAAATGTTGGTAAATGTACTCCGACGGCAATTTTTTCAAGGCTGGCGCCAAACGATGCAGCGCTTTGTAATCCTTATCAAAACGCCACAACAAGTGGATGATCCAAATGAATCCGCCTTCCATCAGCAGGAATTTCAAATTGGGTAATTCTTCCAAAACGCCCGAAGACACCAACATCACCAATTGGGACATATAGGGCAAACTCACCAGTGTATGAAAATCCATATAATTGAAAGGCATGCCCACCGGAGTAATGTCGGGAGCACTTGGGCCAGGTTGCC
>JAAFHQ010000752.1 GCA_013298445.1 Chitinophagales bacterium
TAAAAAAAGGTGAAGAGGGGCAAAAGGGAATAGTTGCTTTTTTCCCTCGCGGGATTTTGACCGGTCAATCTAAAGGAAGCTCTTATCCGGTTCACTACTCGGAATTGTCCAGACTATACCAATCCCAAAACATCTACGCGCTAAGCACAACGATGGAAAACTTTTATTCAGAAGGAGAGATGTGGCTGAAATATCAGAACGATACCCTTACTATCCATAACATCAGTTGGGGGTCAGATTTTGGCAATGCACCTAGGACTTTTATTCGAAAAAACCGCTTAGAATCAACTTCTCTCCCTACCTCACTACAAAAGAAATACTCCGAATTTAGAGATGGTTTTATCCCCGAGCTTTCAACTATTGACCCTCCAGAAAACGTCCAGATCGTAGGCGATCAGTTGATTTATAGCGGGCATCGTTTAACCATCACCAAGGTTTACAAAAACGAGAATCGTTATGCTTTAAATGGACCAAATAAAGTTAACTACGATGTTTTTGCAGTAGACCCGAAGACCCAAAAAGAATACTTTTTTGCCCTGCTGTTCAATCAAAGAAAAGCTGTTTATTTTTTGTACGCATTCGGCATCCACATGCAAGGCAGCGATGGTACGATCCAGACATTTCCCTGGATTTTCGAAACCTCTGAGGGGGTTTATACCACAAGGCAGGTTTTACAAATCGTTGTTGGCATTTTGATTCCTGTTTTGTTCATCCTAGCCCTACTCTTTCTCCGCAATCGCCGCATCCGCCGCCAACGCGAACAAGCTCAGCTCGCCCTGCGCGGCATCCGGGCCCAACTCAATCCTCATTTCCTTTTCAACGCCCTGGCCTCCATCCAATCCCTGGTCAATCGCAACGATCAAGAAGGTGCCAATCGTTACCTCAGCGGCTTTTCCAAACTCTTGCGGCATACCCTGTACCATTCGGAGCAGGACTACATCAGTTTGGAAGAGGAATTGGCGCACCTGCGGCAATATTGTGAATTGGAAGCTTTGCGCAGTCCTTTTGAATACACCATCAAAATAGCCGAAAACCTGGATGTATTCAACACCGAAGTTCCGAGCATGCTGCTACAACCCTACGTGGAAAATGCTATTTTGCACGGCTTGCGCGAGCATCCCGGGCAACCCAAGCTGGAAGTTTGGATTCACCAGCAGGGCAAAAACCTGCGTTGTGAAATCACCGACAATGGCCAGGGCATCAAGGCAAGTCAGGAGCATAAAAGCCCAGCTGATTTTGCGCCCAAACTACACGGCATGAGCCTGAGCGCGGAACGGATTCGTTTGTTGAATTTGCGCTTGCGCAAAAAAATCACCCTGGAGGTGGTCAATCGCCGACAAAGCGAAAAACAGCCTGGTACCCGCATCATCATCAACATCCCCCAATAACCCAACACGATGAAAGCCATTCTAGTCGACGATGAGCACAACAATCTGGAAAATCTACGCCTCCTACTGGCCAAATACTGTCCCGAAGTACAGGTGTTGGCAACGGCAACGACCCTCAGCCATGCCCTGGAACATTTTCGGGCGCATCAACCTGAGCTGATTTTCCTCGATATTGAAATGCCCGGCGGCAATGGCTTTGAATTGCTGGATGCTTTGAAGGGCTACAATTTTGAAGTCATTTTTGTCACTGCTTTTGACCATTATTCCCTGCGGGCCATTAAATACTCGGCGCTGGACTACCTGCTCAAGCCCTTGGACATTGCCGATTTGCAAGCAGCAGTGCACAAAGCGCGGGAGCGCCTGCAAACGCGCAGTTTTCAGCAGCAAATAGATGTGCTAATGAGCCATCTGGGCCAAAATCCCCGGGCAGCCCGGATTGCGCTACCTTCTTCAGAACGGATTGATTTTGTAGAAATCGCCCAAATCGCCTATTGCCAAGGCGATAGCAATTACACCCACGTTAAGGTTGGTGACCAGGCACCTGTCCTGGTCGCCAAAACCTTAAAGGAGTTTGAAGAATTGCTCAGCCCGCATGGCTTTTTTCGCACGCATCAGTCCTGGTTGGTCAACCTGGATTTTGTGGTATCCTTTGTCCGCAAGGACGGAGGATATGCCCTGATGCGGGATGGGGCGCAAGTGCCGGTAGCGCAGCAAAAACGGAAGGATTTTTTAGGAAAAATTTGAAAAATGTCTTCAACGAAATATTTATTTTTAGGAAAAAATACCAAACCAATTATAATGATTCACCTCATCAAAGAGATAGTCCACATCGAACCCTACACCATCACCGTCCGCTACAACACGGGCGAAACCCTCGCTATTCCCTTTAAAGAACGCCTACAAACTTGGGAGAGCACTCCCGAGAGCCCCTTCAACCAATTGCTACAGGAAGATTATTTCACCCAGGTTCAACTTGACCCTGAGTCAGAAACCTTGGTTTGGCCCAATGGCTTAGATTTTTGTCCAGACACCCTCCATGATTGGGCTCTCGAAGCCGCCACCTCAGTTTCTGCCACACCCCACTAAGCCCTCCTCTTCCCCAAACTCCCCCACACCATCGCCCACAACTCTTCAAACGGGATCACTTCCAATTCATACCCCTGCGGGCTCATTTGCAACGGATACTGCTCCAGCAGTTTCAAATAGCGCTCAGCCCTTGACAGCACCGTTTGGGGATGAAAATGCGCTTTGGGGATTTGCAACAATAAGCGAATGAAAACATTACAGCGGTAATTTTCATCCTGTTTCAAATAGCGGCTGCAATACCGCTCGATCGCTTCGATGCGGCTGAGCACGGCATCATGGCGTTTTTGGGAGATGAGGAACAAAATCTGAATCACCAGAATGGGGACGTTCATGCCTCGTTTGTCTTTAGAAAAAATAGGGACTTCGTTGAGAAACTTGTTGAGGCGAAATTTGCCACTTGCTTCTACTGAACTGGAGTTGAGTTTGCCAATAAAGAGTAAGTACTCCAGCCAGGCTTCATAAATTTTCCATTTTTCCAAGGCGCGTTTACCCAGGGTATGGAACGATGGGTGACAGGTAGCATGTTGCCAAACCTGATGTGCTTCTGTATAATTGTGGGTGTGCAATGCCAAAATCAGGCACAGTTCGCGGTTTTTGAACCAATTGAAGGAACCTTCCTGTTCCAGTTCCAGCGCTTTTTCTACGACCATTCGCCCCGCAGGGTAATTTTTGAGCTGAATGTGGCAAACCAGTTTTTGGTACAAAAAAGTCAAAAAAGCCGCCTTGGGCACGAATTCAATGCTGCTCAAAGCGCTTAAAGCTTCATCACAAGCCAGAGCAGCTTCAGTATAATTGACTTCAGCCATCAGCGCGGCTACTTTGAGCAAATACACATGGCGCAAAAAATGGTAAGAGCGGTGTTGTTCCTGTAAAGGGGCCAATTGCTCGTAGTACGCTCGGGCAGGAGAGGGCTCAGCCGAGGCATTTTGATCGAACAAATGGCTGTACACCAAACGGATGTACAAGTCCTCGGCCAGATTTTCACTTTGCCAAAGCTGCACATACTGAGTATGCAATTCATCGTAATACTTTAGTTTACGGGCATCCGGCTGGCGAGTGGAATAATAAAGGCGTAGAATTTTACTGATGTTCACCAACAATTCGGAAAACTGGTAGTATTCCGCCCGTTTGAAAATTTTGAGTGCCAGGTCCACCGCTATTTTGCTGGCCCCCCGATTGAGCAGAATTTTTACTGCTGCCCAT
>JAAFHQ010000753.1 GCA_013298445.1 Chitinophagales bacterium
GCTCAGACCTGCATGGAGGTGGTCAAGGAAGGTTACGATCGGGTAGTGGGGCTAGGTGTTCCCGAAGCAGCAGCCCGAGACTTTGTACTGGGCCACTTGCGCATTCAAATTGCCGTATTGTTTAAGGAAGTCAATGGCACTTTTTCGGATGCGGCCTATAAAATCAGCAAACGCGCCAAGCCAATTTTATTCAAAGAAAACTGGCAAAAAATATTTGAACTATCCGACATCCGCGAGCAAGTTCGCGACATCACCGAAAAATAACCAAAAGCAATGAAAACGATCGCAAGCACAATCCTGTTTCTGCTCTTAGCAACCCTCTCCTACCCTCAAACACCACTGCAAGTGAGTGCCAATCAAAGGTATTTGGTCAAATCAGACGGCACACCATTTTTTTGGTTGGGCGATACCGCCTGGGAATTGTTTCACCGCCTGAACCGAGAAGAAGCCACGGACTACCTCCAAAATCGCGCAGACAAAAAGTTCAATGTGATCCAGGCCGTGGCGCTGGCCGAACTGGATGGTTTGAATACGCCTAATGCCTATGGAGAACGGCCCTTAGTCAACAATGACCCGACTACACCCAATGAAGCCTACTTTACCCATGTAGATTTTATCATCGATAAGGCCGCTGCACTCGGCCTGTACATCGGCTTTTTGCCTACCTGGGGCGACAAAGTATTCCCAGATCGTTGGGGGAAAGGCCCGATGATTTTCAACTCTGAAAATGCCAAAATTTATGGCAAGTGGCTGGGTACACGTTATCGGAACCGCAGCAACATCATCTGGATTCTGGGAGGTGACCGCAACCCACGCAATGCAGAAGATCTGGCCATCTGGCGAGCCATGGCCGCAGGAATCACCGAGGGTATAGGTAGTCCGGGCAAAGCCCTTATGACCTTTCATCCACAACCCAATGACTTGCAAGACGGGGGCTCGTCCAAATGGTTCCACCAGGATAGCTGGCTCGATTTCAACATGTTTCAAACCGGGCACTGCCGCGAAAACAATGTGTGGGATCGTATCCAGGTCGCCTACAAAAAGACACCCATCAAACCCGTACTGGATGGGGAGACCATTTATGAAGACCACCCAGTATGTTTCAACGCCAAAGACCTGGGTACATCCAGCGCTTACGATGTGCGCAAACACGCCTACCTCGATGTGTTTGCGGGTGGTTGTGGGCATACCTATGGCTGTCACGACATTTGGCAAATGTACGACCAGGGGCGGGAAGCCATCAATGGGCCACATCTGTCTTGGAAAGAGGCGATGAACTTGCCCGGAGCGGGGCAGATGCAGTTTTTGCGCATCCTGATGGAATCCCGGCCAATTCTCGACCGGGTTCCCGATCAAAGCTTGCTCAGCAATGCCCGTGGCGATCACGACCGGATTCAGGCTACCCGTGGCAAAGACTACCTCATGGTTTATTCATCCCAAGGCAAAACCTTTACCCTCAACCTGGCCAAAATCAGTGGCAAAACCCTCAAGGCTACCTGGTACAATCCACGCAACGGGGAGAGTAAACCTGGCGAAACTGTCACAAACGCCGGGCAAAAAAACTTTACCCCACCAAGCCAGGGCTATGGTCAGGACTGGGTACTCATCCTGGATGACAGCAGAAAGAACTATCCTTTACCTAAATAAGGCCCATGAAAAAGTTGCGTTTTGCGGTGATTGGAACTGGGTTTTGGGCGCGGTATCAAATTCCAGCTTGGCTGGAACTCGAGGGACTAGAATTGGTAGCCCTGTACAACCGGACTCGGTCGAAGGCAGAAGATCTCGCCCTGGAGTATAAAATTCCAGGTGTATACGACAATCTGGACGAACTATTGGCTAAGGAAGATCTGGATTTTTTGGACATCATTACCGATGTAGATACCCATTGGCATTTCACCCAAAAAGCCGCAGAACGAGGGTTGGCGGTAGTTTGCCAAAAACCAATGGCCACCGATCTAGAGCAAGCCCGTACCATGCTGGATTATTGTCAACAACAAGGAGTGCTCCTTTTTATCCACGAAAATTTTCGCTGGCAAGCCCCCATCCGAGCAGTCAAACAGGCGATTGATTCCGGGCTGATCGGGAAAGTATTCAAGGCCAGGGTAAGTTTTTGTTCGGCATTCCCGGTTTTTGACAACCAACCCTTTTTAGCCGAATTGGAGCACTTTATCCTTACCGATATCGGTTCACATGTGCTAGACATTTGCCGTTATCTCTTTGGCGAGGCTCGCACCTTGTACGCGCTGACCCGGCGGGTAAACCCACACATCAAAGGCGAAGATGTGGCCAATGTGCTGATGGAAATGGAAGACGGGGTACATTGCTTCGCCGAAATGTCCTATGCCTCAAAACTGGAAAAAGAAGCCTTCCCTCAAACCCATGTATTGGTGGAAGGAGAACTCGGCTCGATCCAGCTCACGCATGATTTTCAACTGCGTGTCCATACCGCTACGGGAACCCAGGTTAGCACCATTCGTCCGCAGTTATACCCTTGGCTTGATCCTGATTACGCCGTAGTACACTCCAGCATTGTAGATTGTAATCAAAACATTCTAAATGGATTGCGAGGTGGAAAATGTGAAACCAGCGGAGCGGATAATCTGAATACCGTCAAACTGGTTTGGGGAGCGTATACCTCTGCTGCAACCCAACAAGTAGTATTCCCCTAAACCATGGTTTTATGCTTGAACTGATCAACATTTCCAAGTTTTATCCAGGGGTAAAAGCCCTACAGCAGGTATCCCTAAGTGTAATGCCAGGGGCTATACACGCCATTTGTGGCGAAAATGGAGCTGGAAAAAGCACTTTGATGAACATCATTGCGGGCAATGTACAGCCAGATGAGGGCAGCATCCATTGGCAAGGTGAAAGTATAACTGTGCCTTCCCCCAAAGCTGCCCAAGAGTTGGGCATAGGCATTGTGTATCAGGAACGCAGTTTGGTAGAAAACATGAGCATAGCGGAAAATACCTTTGTGGAAAAAGCGCCACAGACCCCCTGGGGCTGGATTGATCAGCGGGCTTTGAAACAGCATACTCAACAGTTATTGGATGAATTGAGGTTGCACCAGCTTTCCCCTCAACAGCTTGTCAGTAGTCTTTCTCCCGCGCAAAAACAGTTGGTTGAAATCGCCAAAGCATTGGCGGTAGCACCTAAATTGTTGATTTTGGATGAACCAAGTTCTTCCCTTGGAGAACAAGAAACCCAGTTGTTATTCGGCTTGTTGCAACAACTCAAACTAGGAGGCACAGCCATTTTGTACATTTCGCACCGCATGGCCGAAATTTTTCAAATCGCCGATCAAATCACCGTGCTCAAAGATGGCCAAAGTCAGGGCAGCTACCCTGCATCCACCCTGAACAATGAGAAACTCATTCAGCTAATGGTTGGCCGCGAGCTGGTGCAAGAGTCCTTTGCCTCCTACACCAGCAAGGAGATTTGCTTAAAAGTCGCGCAACTCAGTGGAGTGGGTTTCAGCAATATCTCCTTCGAGCTACACCGAGGTGAGATTCTGGGCTTGGCCGGGCTGATTGGAGCAGGGCGCAGCGAACTGGCCAGAGCATTATTTGGCGATCAGCCCATCCAAGCTGGAACCATCGAGCTGGCTGGAAAAGTAGTACATTTCAAACATCCCAGCGAAGCCATTGCAGCAGGTTTGGCTTACGTGCCTGAGGAA
>JAAFHQ010000754.1 GCA_013298445.1 Chitinophagales bacterium
TACAATGAGATCAGCACATAATCCTTGCTCAGCAGCGGATATACAGGTTGGGTAGGCCACACATTTTCTTCCATTCTACGGCAATTCACACAAGCATGCCCGGTGAAATCAATCAGCACCGGTTTGTTTACTTCACGAGCATAAGCTAGTCCCTGCTGTAAATCTTTAAAACAGTTTAATTCCTGAGGACAATCACAAGGTTTGAACCAGCTGTAACATACGGGTGGAGCTAAGCCGCTGAGTAGGGTCAAAGATTGATAAGAACCTGTCGCTTTATTGACCATAAAACCCGTTCCCAAGTAGATCGCAAAAGCCAAAGACACCAGCCCCATCCCAATTTTTATCCCATTGGACCTTTCTTTTCCATAGTGAGGGAAGTGAATAAAACCGAACAGGTATAAGGCCAAACCAAGGAAAATCAGCAACCAAATCGCGAGGAAAGGCTCAATAGTCAATAGTTCCCAATCTTTCACCAAATCCGCATTCGATAAAAATTTGAGGGCCAAGGCCAATTCCAAAAAGCCCAAAACCACTTTGATGGTATTCATCCAACTGCCTGATTTAGGCAAGGATTGCAAGACGCTAGGGAAAGCAGCAAAAATGGCAAAAGGTAATGCTAAGCCCAAGCCAAACCCGCCCATCCCGGCGGTCAATTGCCAGGCGCCTCCATCAGAAGTCAATGCTCCGGCGAGCAGGGAACCCAAGATCGGACCCGTACAGGAGAAGGAAACCAGGGCCAAAGTCAAGGCGGCAAAAAATATCCCGAGGGCACCACCTAAATTTTCAGCCTGACTGGAACGATTCACCCAGGAACTGGGCAGTGCAATTTCGTAATACCCAAAAAAGGAAAAGGCAAAAAATACAAATACCGCAAAAAATATGATGTTGAGCCACACATTTGTGGAAATATCATTCAGAATATCCGGGTTGATGTTGTCCATTAAGTGGAAAGGAATACTCAAGAGCAGGTAAACCAAAATGATGAAGCCCGCATACATGGAGGCATTACCAATCAGCTTTCCTTTTTTGTTTTGGCTCATTTTTGTGAAAAAACTCACCGTGAAAGGAATCATCGGGAATACACAAGGCGTAAGCAAAGCCAACAAACCACCAAAAAATCCCAGCAAAAATATTTTGAAAAAACCAGTTTTGGCAGTTATTACATCACCTGCAACGCCGCACTGCCCCAATGGCGTATCAAGTTGCGGTTTATTCAAACCAAAATAAGTTTCTAATGGCGTGGTACCAATGGGTACTTCCGTTCCCCCTTTACTAGCCTTATTCGCCTCCAACCCGATCAATGCACTCAGCTTAGCAGGTACAAAATGAAAATCCACATCCGTTGGCATCGAACAAGTACTGGCGTTGCAAGCCATGAAGGTCAAAAAACCGGTGATAGCTTGTTCCGGGTCGGTCACTTTTATTTTTTGGGAAAAAACCGCGTTGCCTTCAAATTGCTTAACTACTGCACCAAAAAGAGGCTCAAGCTCCTCCTTGATTTTTCCAGCCTCTTTGGTTTTTCCATCTAAAGTGTAGTGTTTGCCTGCATTGTAAGTAAAGGTAGTGGGCAGGGCGCCGCCTTCTTCGGTAAATTGAGAGTACAAATGCCAGCCAGCTTCAGGGATACCTGTTATCGTGATCTCGTAAACGTTTCCCTGCAATTTTTTGATCGAACTTTCCCATTTCGCATATTCTTGCAGGCCAGGAGCTCCCGCTGCACCGGAAAGATCGGTTACCTGAAAATCCGCATTGGCTACTGATGACTCAGGAGTAGTAGTAGGTGCTGCATTTTTATTTTGAGCATCCTTTACCTTGTCACCTTCAATGCTACCTACCTTTTTTTTTTCAGCCCCAGCGTCGTTCAACATGAATTTGAACGCAAACTCGGTAGGTGGCAGGCACTTCTCGTCGTTGCAGCACATATACTCCACATAACCCGTGATGGGTTTGGAAGGGTCGGTTACCTTCACCTTTTGGCGGAAGGTAGCGGTGTGCAGCAATTTGATGACGTTCATGTCGAACATCTTGTCATGGCCTTCCTTGCGGTCGCCCTCTTCGATGTTCTTGCCTACCAATTGGAAACTGCCCTTGTCGTAGTGGAAGGAGGTCCGCACCGGACCATCGTCGCTTTCCAGGTATTGAGAATAAGTGTTCCAACCATCTTGGATGTTGGCCACAAAAATCAGTTCATATTCCGTTGCACTCAACTTCTTCAAACTGGTCGACCATTTTACCGGATCTTCAATTTGAGCGGAAACGCTAAACGTGCAAAACAAGAGAAAGAAAAAAGCAACTATTCTCATGGGAAAGTCTTTTTAAACTTAAACAGGCTTCTACAAAACAGCTTCAGTTGGTCAATGGTTGTAACCCCAAAAACAATTTCAACGATATATGCTTCAAGCTGTCCGCGCCATTACATTGAGGCCGACATGTGGGTCATTTTCACCAGAGAATCAAACAAACGGTGGCCATCGGAATTGCCAAGGATGTCTTCTGAGGCCCGCTCAGGGTGGGGCATCATGCCAAATACATTGCGTTGTTTGTTGCAAATGCCCGCAATGTTGTCCAGAGCACCATTGGGGTTGGCACCTGGGGTGATTTCACCATTTGGCTCACAGTATTTGAACAAAATTTGATCGTTCGCTTCCAACTCGGCCAAGGTTTCAGCGTCGGCATAAAAGCGACCATCCCCGTGGGCAATGGGAATTTTTAACACCTGACCAGAGTGAATCCCGGCGGTTAGCGGGCTATTGTTGGAGATGGTTTTGAGGAATACATTTTTGCAAATGTACTGCTGATTGGAGTTGCGCAAAAGCACTCCAGGCAGCAACCCAGCTTCACACAAAATCTGGAAACCATTACAAATGCCATAAACCAGGCCGCCATTGTTGGCAAAATCAACCACTGCATTCATGATCGGTGAAAAGCGGGCAATGGCCCCCGAGCGCAAATAATCGCCAAAAGAAAAGCCACCAGGCAACACGATACAATCCCCTGCGGCAAAGCCGTCCAGTTGGGTTTCTTTGTGCCAAATCTTTACCGTTTCTTGTTGCATGACGTTGCCGAGCACGTGCATCATGTCGTCGTCGCAATTGGAGCCGGGAAAAACAACTATGCCGAATTTCATGGTTTGAGCGTTTGGTCATCCGCGAATAGCGAATGGTTTATCCTTAGAAAGCGCAAAGGTAAGGAACAGAAATGAATATTATCCCGGAAAAATAAAGGCTTGATACTTTAACACCATGACCAAGGCAAACCAAACCAGGTGCAAAAACTCTGCCCAATTGCGCGACATCGAACTGAACAACATCCCACTGAGTAGCCCAGCAGCTGGTGCCAGGATCATCAAGTGCTGTAGGTGCACACCCGCCTGAATGGGCACGCTCAGGATCGCAATGAACAAGGCCCAATACAACAAATTGATGCGCTTTTGGGATTGAATGACCCGTTTGCCCGTCAAACTACCTTGTTGAAAAATCACTGCCAGTAGCATGATTACAAATACAGCGATGACCAGCAATACTGTAACCGTGAATGGGGTGTCCACCAAATCCAGCCAGCCAAAAGCCTGGGTGATTTGCAATTTCCAGAACAGATCAAAATGGTTGAACCAAAAGGCAGCAACCCCCATCAATACATAAGGCACCATCAATCCGGAAAACGCCATCAATCT
>JAAFHQ010000756.1 GCA_013298445.1 Chitinophagales bacterium
GGCCACGGAATTTTTGCTAAAAAGGCCACAATTGTTCAACAAGTACATCATCATGAGTCCGAGTTTGTGGTGGGACAATGAATCCTTGTTGCGAATACACCCCACTCAACCCATACCCGGCACCAAAGTATACATAGCAGTGGGTAAAGAAGGCAAAATGATGGAGAATGACGCACGCGGGTTGGCCAAACTGCTCCAAAAAAGCCAGAAATTCGGCAAGGTTTGGTTTGAGTTTTTACCCGAGGAAAACCATGGAACAATTTTGCATCCGGCGGTAGCCCAGGCGTTTAAGTTTTTTAATCAAAAGAAGTAAATATCATGACTGAATGAAGTAAATATTCTTAATTTCATCCAACGAATACAGATGAAATGGGAAGTACCCCTACTCCATCCGGCGATGTTTTTTGCGTGGCTTGTCAAACTCCACTCAAGGGAGGGTACTGCCATCAATGTGGAGAAAAACAAATTGATCCACAGCATGACTTCAACTTGTTCTATTTTCTAAGAGAAACACTAGAGCAGTACATAAACTTTGATGCAAAAGTTTTGCGAAGTTTTAAACAATTCTTTATTCAGCCAGGAAGCCTTACCCTAGCTTGGATTCAGGGACAGCGTAAAGCGTACATGAAACCCCTAACCCTTTTTTTGACAGTGGCTGTTGCAGTCCATTTTTTCCTACCAACAACCAATGTCTACTTTGAATTACTGGATGAATTGATCAGTGGTTACAACAATGGCAATCGGTTTCAAAATGTTCTTGGATACAACATGGCTCAGGCCATACAACTTAAAAGCCAGGCGTTGAACATCACTCCCGCCGAATTCTACACCCTGGCTTTCAAAAAATGTTGGGAAAGTTCCAAGTTGTATCTAATCGCAATTCCCCCATTCTGGGCTTTGTTTATCTGGGGATTTTATCATGTTCAAAACCGCTTTTACCTTCCCCACTTAATTTTCGCCCTACATGGTTTTGCTTTTTTTATGGCTATTGATTTGCTCTTCCTCCTGATTATGTCTGATTTGCTAAAATTTGACTCCATTGATGATTTATGGTTTTTACCCTTGTTTATTGGCTACGGAGTCTATTTATGGAAGTCTTTACAAAAAGTTTACGGCAATATTTCATGGCCCTTACAAACTTTGAAGTTCCTGGGTACATTGCTTTCTCTAATTTTCAGCATCATTCTGTATCGCCAAATCATTACTGTTTTGACGGTCGTTGGGATGTAGGAACTCCTGCAACCCTACCTTTGTTAAGCCCAGTTAAATTACCCACGATGCCACGCACAATAATAATCGGAGACATTCATGGTTGTTATGCCGAATTGATGGAGTTGCTTCAACAAGTAGAGCTAAAAGACGAAGATTTTCTGCTCTCCCTCGGGGACATTGTAGATCGTGGCAACAAGTCTCTGGAAGTTTATCGATTCTTCAAAAACCGGCCCAATAGCAAGGTTTTGATGGGCAACCATGAGCGCAAACACCTCAATGGGCAGCTCAATTATGCCCAGGAAATTGTCAAAGTGCAGTTTGGGGCAGAATATCCTGTTTTTTTAGATTGGTTAAAAACCCTGGAATACGCCCATGAAACAGCTGAAGCCATCATCGTTCATGCAGCATTTGAACCCAACACCCGCCTGTCAGAACAAAAAGATGAAGTACTCTGCGGAAGTACTTCGGGTGAAAGGTGCCTCGCTCAAAAACTTCCGACTGAAAGCCATTGGCAGGAACACTATCGCGGTGAAAAGCCCATCATTTATGGTCACCATGTCGTTGGAGATTCACCTAAAATCGTCAACAACACTTACGGAATCGATACGGGTGCCTGCCACGGCGGCTACCTCACTGCACTCGAACTACCTGGTTTTGTCATCCATCAAGTGAAGGTCAAAACGGATCATTGGGTAGTTGAACAAAACAAATGGCAATTGCCCGTGCTACAAGCCAAGAACTGGCAAGAGATGGATTTTGGAAGCATCCAAAAATTACTAACCAAGTTGGAGTACCTTCAAAATCCTGAAGTGAAGGCCTTTTTAACAAATGTCCAAAAATGGCTTGATCTGCATGAAATCATGCTGCAGCACTTACTGGACAAGCTTTATGTGTTCTCTACCGTACTTACCAATACACATCAAGAAAACTTCAATGCAGTTGCCAGTCAGTACTTTTTTAAGACCTTTTTGTTTAAAGCAAAAGGTAATAAACTGACTATTGAAGATTTGCAGAAAAGTCTGGACACGCCTTTAAAGCGACAAGAATTAGCCAAAGCAATTGATTTAGAAGAATCAGATATTGCAGCAAAAATTGATACTTTATTCGATGTGCTCAATTTAAAGCTATAGTTTAACTTTGGTCAAACGTTAACCAAAACACCAAAAACAATGAAAAACCCGATTAGGATAATTCTACCTGGCATAGGCTTGGTGCTCCTGTGCTGCGCAGTGCTGTTGCCTGCTTGCCAAACAACTGCGACTATAAAAAATAGTTCTTCCAATTCCAGTGGAGCCGCCTTCCAAGCCTTACTCGATAGCGCCATCAATGACAAAATGCCCGGCATTCTGGTACATGTAGAAAGTCCAAAACAAAAAATCTCCTGGAGTGGCGCGGCCGGAGTATCGGATGTCAAAACCCAGAACAAACTTCAGGCCGATCAAACCTTCCGGATTGCCAGCGTCACCAAAACCTTTGTGGCCTGTTCTATTCTCCGCCTTTGGGAACAAGGCAAATTGGCCTTGACCGACCCCATCAGCAAGTACATTTCTCCCGAGCACACCGCTATTTTGATTGAAGGTGGCTATCAGCCCGACCAAATCACCATTCGGCATCTGCTAACTCATTCCAGCGGCCTATTTGACCATGCAGCGACCCAAATTTATTTTGAAAAAATCCAAAATGATCCCGGCCATCACTGGACACGCACCGAACAACTACGAGGCTGCATCACCTGGGGAAAGCCACTGGGCAAGCCGGGGGAAAAGTTCAGCTATTCCGATACGGGATACACCCTTCTGGGGGAAACCCTTGAAAAAATTACGGGTAAAAGTATGGGTGATGCTTTTGAGGACTTGCTTAAACTCAAAGCCCTAGGCCTTAAAAGTACCTGGATCGAAAATGAAGCCAACCTCCACCGCAATGACCTCAAACGCATCCATCAATACCTCGATGGTGCGGATACTTACCACTACAATGCTTCCCTGGATTTGTACGGAGGAGGAGGACTCTTGTCGACGAGTAAGGATTTGGCCATTTATTTCCAAAATTTATTCAACCACAAAGTTTTCGACAAACCAGCTACCCTGGATACCATGCTCGCCAAACGCAACTACGCGATCAAACCTCGCATGGATTACCGCATGGGCATGTATTTCATCCAGCTGAACGGGCTGGACGCCTACACCCATTCTGGCTTTTGGGGGACTCAAGTAGCCTTTGTGCCCAGTATGAACGCCACCATCGCGGCCAATTACAGTCAAATTTGGACAGCGCGTGGCAATGCACCTGTTCTGGCCAAAGCATTATCCGTTTTACAAAAACAATAATTTACTCCACAATCACCACCTTCTTCGTCAACTGTTCGCCCTCACCTGTAATCCGCAAATAGTACACCCCAGGGGCCAAACGCCCACCCTCATGTAAGGAAAAACCCGCCTGAAACTGATCTACTTCCA
>JAAFHQ010000757.1 GCA_013298445.1 Chitinophagales bacterium
CCCAATATCGCAATACCAGTGTCTATTATTTTGTAGACTCCGAAATTGGAGTGAAGGGTTTTGAAAAACTGACCCGGGACGAATTGCTCAAACTATTTCCCCAGCACCAGGCCATCATCGTGAAATTGGTGACCTCGAAGAAAAACATTGACGAAAAAACCTTGATCGCGTTTACGAATGAGGTGAATGGATTGTGAATGTGATTGGTAAAAGAGAGTACATCCAGCGCAAAACCATGCAAATGTTTCCCAAACCCCTACCTCTACAGGCAGGGTCGATTGGTTCTGTTTTTAAACCATTTTGGATTGGGCTGCGCCCAATCGTTTTTAATAACCGCGACGACGCGACGGCGCGACGATTCATTTGGCTGCGCCAAATGCTCGACGTAACACGACGAAAAGGTGTGCGAAGCACACTTTCCGTCGCGCCGTCGCGTCGTCGCGGTTATAAAAAAAAAAGCAGCGAAGCTGCTTCAACGAATAAAAATCAGAACCAATCGCCCCTGTCTGTAGTTGCCGGGGGGGCTGAGGCTAACGGAAGCCACGCTAGGGGCGCAACATGGGTAGGAAATGGTGATTTTTGTAATTTCCCGAGTCCCTTTAGGGACGCGATATGGGTATTGTGCCGCTCGGGATACCCACATTGCGTCCCTACGGGACTCGGGAAAACATCGGGGTCGTTGTTTTCTACCCATATTTCGCCCCCAAGGGGGCTTGAAGCCTTCTGGAGTATCCCATTGATTTTTTTCCTCCTTCTCCTCTTCAGTTCCTGCACCCCCAAACCCCAAAACTTCCAACTCCAGGTTTCCCTGCGCAATGCCCAACCCTGCACCTTCTACTTGTATCGACTTTCCGACAAAGATGGCCCCGCTTTGGTCGACTCCTTTCAAAATGCCCAGCTCGATGCCCAATTTACCTTAAACGATCCTGCGCCATGGAGCGAGGCATTGTACCAGCTCAGCATCCCCAATTTGCGCAGCAGTTTGTATTTCATTGCGGATGTTGCAAGCATTCAAACCAACATAAATGCTGTTGACCCTCGAGCGTATACCACTTCGGGGTCTAGAGGCTCCATGGCATTACAAAACTTGCAACACATCCAGAACCCTTTGCAAGACAGCTTGACCATTCTGAACAACAAAATCAACAACAAGATTGGCGATCAGCCCGCTCTACTCGCCGCATTTGGCATTTTGAGCCAACAAATGAAGGACAATTATTTCCGCTTTGCCGATACCACTACCAGCCCTTTGGCAGCATTGTTTATCAGCCAGCAACTGGATTTTGGCAATGATCGTGCGGGGCACAAGGCCTTTATCACCCGCCTGGAAAAACGGTTCAAGCAGCACCCTCAATTGACACCTTTTATTCAAAAAACCAAAGACTTTCTGGCCCTTTTTGAAGTGGAATATGAAATCGGAGATAGCCTGCCCTCCGCCAGTTTTGTGGATCGAAGCGGCAAAATCCAAAGCCCCGCCCAATGGAAGGGGGCATACTATTTGCTTGAATTTTGGTCGAGTTATTGCGCTCCCTGCCTGTTTAATCTGGAGCAAAAGAAAGCGGTCTACCAAAAATACCACTCCTCTGGCTTCAATATGTTGGCCTTTTCGCTGGATGAAGACCTGGAGATGCTAGAAGCCACCCTGCAAAACGGGAAGTACCCCTGGCCAGTCGTAGTTGATTTGAAAGGCTGGGCGGGCCAGGCCGTCAACACCTACAAAATTGACAGTATTCCCTATAATATTATGGTAGGCCCCAACGGAAGAATCATCGGCAAAAACATGGATGCAAAGACAGTCGATGGCTTCTTGAAGCGGGCAAATTAGGACTCGAAATTTCAAAACTTGGACAGTTTAGGCAAAATAGCTAGCAAAATGTCGGCTATCCGTCATTTTTTTACTTTGCAACTTGTCGCAGCAAGCAGCGAATTTTTCCTTTCTTGCGTTCACTAAATGCAATAACATTCGGAGATAAACCCGAAACTCCTTTTTCAAGCCAACACCAGTTCAACATTCCCAAATAATAATCTGGAAAAAATACCTGCTCTATTAACACTGTTTTACGCATTTATTCTGCCATTGTTAAAAAATTTAGAAATAGTTATTGCAAATTTAAACAATGGCTTAATTTTGAGTTAGGATTAGTTTCTTAAACAGATAAAATCGGATTAGTATGAAAAAACACTTACTAGCGCTTGCGCTGGTAGTCTTCGCTATGGCATCAGCTGTAGCACAAAGGGCTATTACCGGCAAAGTGACAGACAAAAGTGGCGGCCCGCTCATCGGTGCCAGTATCCTTGTGAAAGGAACAAGCAGTGGTAGCGTGACGGATGTAGATGGGACCTACTCCTTAAGCGCTCCTGATGGTGCAACTACCCTCGTGGTAAGTTACACCGGTTATGCTACCCAAGAAATCACTCTTGGAACTTCCAACATCATCGATGTAGCACTGGAAGAAAGCGCATCTCAATTGGGTGAAGTGGTTGTAACTGCACAAGGTATCCGTCGGGAGAAAAAAGCCTTGGGTTACGCGGTTTCTACTGTAGGTGAGGAATTGATTGCGGATCGCCCTCAGGCGGACGTAGGACGTGTGCTTCAAGGCAAAGTTCCTGGGGTAAACATCACCTCCACCTCCGGGGTATCTGGTACAGGTACCAACATCACCATCCGTGGTTATTCTTCGATTACTGGTTCGGTTCAACCTTTGTTTGTAGTGGATGGGGTTCCATTCAACTCCAATACCAACCAACGTGGTGGTTTCACCCAGGGTGGCCAATCGGCTTCCAGCCGCTTTTTGGACCTGGATCCCAACAACATTGAAAGCATCAGTGTATTGAAGGGTTTGGCTGCAACCGTAACTTATGGTGACCAGGGCCGGAACGGGGTAATCCTGATTACCACCAAAAGTGGCAGTAAAAAATCGCGCAAAGCAGAATTTAGCCTGACGCAGTCTTACTTCACCAACACTGCGCATCTACCAACCTATCAGAATGATTACGTGGGTGGTTTCCAGCAGAACCTGGGTTACTTCTTCAGCAACTGGGGGCCAACCCTGGATGAGGCAAGAACCTACCCCTCGCAGAACACCAACGCGGCACTGACCCAGCACCCTTACGCCTTTTTGTCCAACGCGGCACTGCGTGCAGCAATGGCCGATTATGTGGCTTCCGTACAGCCGTACAAAATGGAAGTATTCCCCAACAACGTGAAGGATTTCTTCCGTACCGGGAAAATCTACAACACTTCCTTGAATGTATCTGGCGGTAGTGAAGCTGTGAGCTACAACGTTTCCGCTGGCTACCTCAATGAGGAAGGCTACATTCCAGAAAACGGCTTGAAAAAATTGAACCTGGGCGTAGGTCTGAATGCCAAGCTGAGCAAAAAACTGTCGGTTAATACCTCCTTTACTTTTGCCAATACCGACCAGTACTCTCCACCTTTGAGCGGGGGTACAGGTAACAACGCACTGGACTTCCCTTCAGTGTTGGGCAACGTAATGTACACCCCTCGCCAGGTTAACTTGATGGGTTGGCCATACGAAAGCCCGGTTGACGGTAGCTCGGTGTATTTCCGTAGTGGTAACGACATTCCTAACCCACGTTGGGTGTTGAAAAACTACAAAACGACAGGTGTCGTAAACCGTATTTTCTCGGCGACTACCTTCAA
>JAAFHQ010000076.1 GCA_013298445.1 Chitinophagales bacterium
TATCCCGCCGCTCAAGCAGACTACAGCAAGGCGATTTCCCTCGACGCGCAGGATCCCTATCATTTTTTCAACCGTGGTCAGGCCAAACAAATGCAAGGTGACAATGCCGGAGCAATCGCCGATTATCAGGCGGCACTGAAGTTGAAGCCGGGTATGCCTGAGGTCGTGGAAAAATTGAAGGGTTTAAATGGGCAATAAACAATTAGGGGCAGCAAAACTGTTTCAACATCGATCCTAGGATTGATCCTAATATTTCAAATTACATGCGCACACTCACTTTTTTCCTCAGCATCCTTAGCTTGCTCTTGTACAACTGCAATGGCAACAACGAAGCGGTGGAAGTTTTTTCCAAAGAAGATGTCTCCGTCGAACGGATTCAAGACGTAGACATGCTCTACAGCGACTCCGCCCTGATTCGGGTACGCATTCGTGGGCCAGTGATGTTGCGCCATCTGGTAAGCGACGACCCTCGGCAGGAGTTCATCAAAGGCATCAAAGTTGATTTTTTCAACACTTATGGTGCCCTGGCTGGCACACTTACCGCCAAATACGCCGTGCGTTACGAGTACAAAGGCCTCACCCTGGTGCGGGACAGTGTGGTCTGGCAAAGTGTGGATGGCAAAAAACTGGAATCTCCAGAACTGACCTGGAACGAGCGGGATCAACAGGTTTCTACGAATCGTTTTGTGGTGGTTACCACCCGCAAGGATACCATCCGAAGCCATGGCTTTACGGCCAATCAGGATTTTTCCAATATCCGCTTTAGTGCCGTGGATGGCAGTTTGGAGGTCAAACAATGAGCACTTATTTTACTTAGGCTCATTGCCTGGATGAAGGATCAAGATGGATGGAGCATAAGCCATCAGTTCGTAGCGTTGCAATTTGATGACCTCCCAAAAATTGCGACTTAAAATCAAGAGGTCGTATTCCCGAAAGCTACTCATTTCCAGGTTGGCTTGCACTACCCAATTGCCTTTTGCCACGTAGGGAGCAACCACTTCTGTTGGCTCTTCATAACTCAGCACCTTGAATTGAGGCATATTTTCCCGGTCAAAACATTGATGCAGCAGCTTCAACAAATGCGCATCCTGCTCGTCATAATACACCATCAACACTTTTTTGATTTGGCCAAAACCTTTGTCAATCAAGACGCCGATGGAACAATCGATGCTTTCAAAAAAAGTTTGCACCATGCCCCCCGTTTCATCACTTGAGAACAAGGGCCGGGAACTACCAATCAACATAAGGTTATAAGCCCCCCGATTGGCGTGTTGGATGATTTCCTGAGGTACGTTATTGCTGGCTTTGTAATGGGTTTGAATGGGAAGATGGTACCGGTCGGCCAAACCTAAGATGGGTTCAAACCCTTCCTTTTCAAAAATTTCTGCCTCGGAAATAGAAATATCTGCATTGGGCGTGAAATGTAGGGCATGGGTTTCACCCAAAATGTGCAATTGTTGGGCCAATTGCAATAAGCGGGCACCTGCCCTGGGTTGTCCAAAAGAAATCAACAAACGAAAAGGAGTCTGCTGGGTTTGCTCTGGTAGCACCGGAATGGTGTCGGATTTGTTCCCGAATTTCTGCTGAAACCATTGCAATCCATTCAGTGCTGGTCCAGTCATAAAAGTAGTCGCCAGAGCCATCAGCACCATCATGGCAAATACTTCAGGCGATAAAATGCCGAGGTCAAAACCAATGTTAAGCACAATCAGCTCCATCAGACCCCGGGTATTCATCAGGGCGCCCAAAGCCAGGGAGTCATGCCAATTTTGCCCACTGATCCGAGCGGGTATTGCACTGCCGATGAATTTGCCCAGTACCGCAAAAAGGATAATCAGGCCGCAGGTTTGCCACAACTCCGGCGTATTGAGCAGCCCGATTTGGGTGCGCAGCCCGGTAAACACAAAAAAAAGTGGCAAAAGAAGTACCACCGTTAAATCTTCAATTTTATTGATGATCACGTGGCGGAACGCTTCATTTTGAGGAATGATCACTCCCGCCAAAAATGCCCCAAAAAGCGCGTGAATGCCAATGATTTCCGTCATCAGGGCCGAAAGCAGTAGTACTGCAAAAATGACCGCGATCACGCTGCGGTTCATCGTCTCATAGCTAAAAAAACGGTTGGCCAACCTTGCCAATAAGGGCCGAACCACATACAACATGAACAACACATACAACACCGAGAGCCCAATCGTCAACAAAGCACTGTGTGCTGGCCCCGTACGCACCAAGGCAATAATCGCCGCCAGGATACACCAGGCCAAGACATCATTGATGGCGGCGGCGGCCAAAGCCAAACTGCCCAAGGGAGTTTTGTTCAACCCGCGCTCCTGGGTAATCCGCGCCAATACGGGAAAAGCCGTAATGCTCATGGCAATCCCGATAAACAAGGCAAAAGCCAGAAAGCCTATCCCTTCCGGAGCATAAGTTTGGTATAAAATCCAGGCCAGTACAATCCCGCCCACATAAGGCACAATGATGCTCGATTGGCTAATAAAAATGACGTCCAGCGCTGACTTGCGCAGTATCCGTAAATCCAGTTCCATGCCCACCGTAAACATAAAAAGCACAAGACCTAATTGGCTGATCAGTTGCAGATTACCCAGGGAGTTGGGCGCAAACAAAAAACTGGAGAAATCAGGGGCAAGCCAGCCCAGCAAAGAGGGGCCAAGTAAAATGCCCGCGACAATTTCCCCCACTACACTGGGCTGCCCCATTTTGCCAATCAGCCAACCCAAAAGGCGGGCAATACTCAGAATGGTCAGAATTTGTAGTAGAAAAATGCTTAGTGGGTGAGTTATGCCTTCCAGGATGGAGTCCCAAAAATGCATTGGAGCATCCTGTACGAGGGTTACAGCATTGTTGGGCGTTTCCAGCACCTGCCCTTGTTGCAGCACCCACCAGCCCAGCAGCACCAACAAAGCGATGACGATTCCGTAGAGTACCCAAGTTTTTTTCATTTACAAGCTCATTTGGCGTGCAAACTACGAATTTGGAGTCGAGCCTCTTCCTTATATCTGGTTTTTTTTACCAAACATGAGTCATCCCGAATTTTTTCAGAAAGACTACCAAAGCGACATTTTTTTATCACAAAGGAAAAAAATGTCGTTTGTAAATTATTTTGAAAATTCGGGATGACTCATGTTGCTGATTGCTGATCACTTACATCGTCACCTTCTTCGACTCAGCCCACCACTCTTCATTTTCCCAAAAGTTATCCCAACCGAGTTTGCGGTATTTTTCGTTGATTTCCACATCCCGTTCGCCGATGGAGAATTCTTCGAGGATGTCGTTGGCAAAACGGAAGAGGTCCTTGGACCAGATTACGGGTTTGGATTTGCCCGTTTTGTAGCTCGTCCAGGTACCGTCGTAACGGATGCCGCTGCCTCGATTGGGTGTTTCGGAGAAATACCAGAGTTCGATAGGTGCCTTATCGTAGGCCCCAAAATCCATTTGCATCTTTCCGGTAAAGCGGCCAGAGTATTTTTTCAGGCTGTCTTCGGCCAGGGTGAATTTCCCGTTGGCAGAATAGATGCGTTGTACGCCCATATCGCCCACTTCCTCGGTATCGAGGTTGGGGTCGGTAACTTGTGCCAAACTATCAATGCGGAAAGTGCCTTTAAATTCTGAAACCACCTTCTTGTGGCGGTTTTTGCCTACGACGTGGTACAGAAAAGGATCTTTTTCGTCTTTGGTCACTTCGGAAAAATAGAACTCGATTTTGTAGCGGTCTTCGCCATAAAAGCCCAGTTCCGCCCAGTCGTGGCTCACCACGATGTCCGATAAATCCAGTGTATCCAACAATCCGTGCATGCCTGCCGAATTGAGCCATTTCAGCTTAATGGGTTTCACTTCGCTCTCAGTAATGCTCTCATCCCGTAGTGTATCAGCTCCTTCAGCATGTGTTACTAGTGGAGTGGGTTCGGTTTCTTTTTCAGTTTGTTGGGCAGCCTTTTGGGTGCACTGCATCAAACCAAACAAGCAGAACACAAAGGCTACTGCAAAAAAGGTCAATTGAGAAAGGTGTTTTTTCATTTTACATTGGTTTATGGTATAACGATGATGGGGGGAACATTCTTTTGATCATATAAGGGCCCCAGCCAAAAAAAATCAAGATTTCGGCGATAAAGAGGTTGCCTACCCAGGAAAGCCAGGTCACGGTCAGGTACGTCTCGATGGGTTTGGTGCCCAGGTAGTAAAACATAAAATAACTTTCGGTGCGCAAACTCATGGCCGCAATAGTAACCGCCAGGCTGCGTAGTACCGCATTGGCGTGTTTTTCCCATTGCCGCAAGCGGGCATATCGCCAGGCTTGCAGGGTCAAAAACCACCAGGCCACACATTGCAGGGAAAACCCTACTTTGGCAGCCAAACCACCGTTGGCATAAATGGCTAACCCCAGGCCTGAAGGGCAAGCCAGCACCAGAATAACCGCAGCATAAATCCGCCCAGTCCAACGGTGAAATTTGGGCCAATTGCGGTACACTGCTGGAATAAGTTGCAGGGCACCCGTAGTCATCACCACCCAACTGCTGGCAATGTGGATGTAAAAAGAAACCTGGAATAGGGGCTTGGCCAAAACATGATCGGTTTTGGTACCCAAAAAATCCTGAAGGGGGTTAAAACTGAAGTAAGGCACAATTTTGGTACCCATCAGGCAGGCAAAAGCAAGGATGACTGCTGCTGCCAGGAGCAACAGGGATTCCATAACCGTGTCGAAAATAGTGGCCCGCTGGGCTGTATTGGCCATAAATGTTTGAGATTCTTGGACAAGATTAGAAAATTTGGGGGAGAAATTAAGTGGTAGGGCACAAAAAATCAGACAACTCATCAATTATCTGATAATCAACTTACCACAAGTCAATTGCAAAAAAACGGTATTCCTGTGCAACGTTTCCCCCGCCTTCCTGCGCCATATGGTTAACTTTATACCCGAACCATGGCGAAAGCAAGCAACACCCTTATGGCCTTAGAACCCGATGACCTGCTGCAATCCTGTATGGCAGGCGATAGCCGTGCTCAGTTTCGTTTTTATGAACGCTACAGCTCCCGTTTGTACGCCGTATGCCTGCGCTATGGGCGCGATGAAGGCGAAGCCAACGACATGCTCCAGGAAGGGTTCATCAAAATTTTTCGGGAATTATCGGCCTTTCGCGGGGAAGGAAGCATCGAAGCCTGGATGTGTAAAATTATGGTCAATACCGCGCTGAGTCGCCTGCGCAAAAAAAACCTTAAGTTCCTGCCCTATGTAGAACCCCCGGAAAACCTGTACACTGATGAAGACATCATCGGTGCCCTCAGTGCTTCAGAGCTGATAACAGTGCTCAATCACTTGCCACAAGGGTACCGCACGGTGCTCAATTTGTACGCCATCGAAGGGTATTCCCATGCCGAAATTGCCAGCATGCTCGACATCAGTGAAGGGACTTCGCGCTCGCAATATCTACGCGCAAAGATCGCCCTGAAAAACCGCTTGGAACAACTCAAAAAAATGAACGCCGGATGAAACCAAGAGATCCCAAATCCTTTGAAGGTTTGTTGCAAAAAAAGTTGGCTGAACACCATGCCGAGCCACCGCCCAATTTATGGGCAAAAATCGAGCGGGAAACAGCGCCACAAAAGTTGCGTTTTTTAGCTCGACGGTTGAATAGCAACTTGCATTGGTTGAACCTGGCCGCAACGGTTTTGCTGGTGATGGTGGTGCTGTTTTTTTTGTACCCACCTCAAAACAAGTCCCTCGATTTGCCCCTCCCGAAGCTCAAGACGCCCTTGCAACATCAACTCAAGGGGGTATCTGATAGCTTAGATTCTTTGGAAAAACAATTTCATTTACCCAAAATTAAAACCCACCCAAACCATGAAAAAGCACATTGAGGAAGAAAGCCAGGAACGCCTGAATACCGAAATGCTGGCCGCCATTTCCAAACTTACCCGGGCTGGTTTTTTACTGCTGGTGGTCCTGATCTTGTTGTTTTGGCAAAACTACTCCTGGCTCATGGGCAGCAAAGGTGATCAGGCACAAGTGGTACAGGCACAATTGCCCATACTGAGCCCAACTGCTCAAAAGGGCAAAGACCTGTTCAAAAACAACTGCGCAGCTTGCCACAATCGCGACATGCAATCGAACCTGACCGGACCAGCCTTGGGAGGCGTTCAAGAACGTTGGGCGGCTTACCCACGCAGCGACCTTTACCAGTGGATTCGCAATTCGCAGGCTTTGATTGAAGCCGGGCATCCCCGGGCTCAGGAGCTGTGGAAAAAATGGAAACCCGTCATCATGACGCCCTCCAGCAGCCTCAAGGACGCAGACATTGACGCCATTTTAACCTACGTAGAAGAGCAATATGCTGCGCGTTGATTGTTTAAAAGAAAAAATAAATCGACCGTTTACCCAAAAAAAACAACCGCACACCAAAAAAGCTTTGGATTATAAAATTTTTTTTACATTTGCATTACAAAGAGGCTTTCCATACACATTTCACTATTATTCTGGCCAATTCTCCACGAATTGATTCGTGGTTTGCAAAACCCACCCGGGGTATCTCACGAATGAATGCGTGAGCTATATGGGTTATCATAATTGTTTGTACATTTGCGCGTTCAATTGAAAAACAGAAATTGTACAACATGAAAATTAAGGGTTTAGTAGCGGTGAGCGGCTTACCGGGGCTGTTTAAGATGGTTGCCAATCGCAACAACGGGTTGATTGTAGAAGACCTGGCCAACGGTAAAAGACGTTTTGCATCTGTACGGCAACATCAGTTTACACCATTGGAATCCATTGGCATTTATACGAATGATGGTGAAACTTCAGAATTGAAAATTGTTTTCCAAAGCATGCTGGACAAACTGGAATCAGTGCCCATGCCTGCTTTGACTGAAACTGGCGATAAGCTACATACTTATTTCGCGCAAATCCTTCCCGATTATGACCGCGATCGGGTGAATACGGGTGACATCAAAAAAGCCATCAAGTGGTTCTTGCACTTGCACGAACTGGGTTACACCACGATGGAAGAAGATGAAGAAGACGAGGCTGACGAAGCCGAAGTGGTAGAAACGGAAGGAGACGCGGAAAAAGGTGAAGAATAGTTGAAGGGTTGAGGAGTTGAGAAGTTGAGGAGTTGAGACGCACCAAACGCCGCAGCATAGTCGGTCACTGTTTGTTGCTTCTGAACAACCTCACAATCAACTTCTAAACTCCTCAACATCTCAACTGTGCAACTTTTTAGGCGACCTATACTATGCGTAATCTACCGGCGACCAAAACCAGCGCCTGTACGGACTATTCTGTACCGGCACTACCACAAACCTGGGAGGATGTAGAACCTACATTCACCCAATTGCTCCAACGGCCGATCCACTCGGTCCAGGACTTGAGTACATGGATCACTGAGCGCAGTGACCTTGAAGCCCAGTTGGGCGAAACCATCAGTTGGGCTTACATCCAATTGTCGGCCGACAACCAAAGTCAATCAGCCAACCAACGTTACCAATACGTTATCCAGGAAATTTTACCCAAATTAGATCCGCTCGATCAAGCCTTGAACAAAAAACTGGTAGAGTCGCCCTATTTGAACCAGTTGGATGCGCGTCGGTACGAGATTTATTTGCGCAATATTCAGGCATCGGTAGACCTGTTTCAGGAAGATAATGTCGCCCTCAACACCGATGTGCAACTCAAAACCAAGGAATACGCCCGTATTTTTTCCCAAATGATGATTGGTATGGACGGCAAACAAATGACCCTCCAGCAGGCCAATACCATTTTGGAAGAACCCAATCGCCAGCGTCGCCGCAACATTTACCACAAAATCAATCGGCGCATCCTACAGGATACCGCGCAGTTGGATCAGTTGTTTGATGAATTGCTCCAAAATCGCCACGCCATCGCCTGCAACGCCGGGATGGAGAATTACCGGGATTATGCTTTTCAGGAGCTGGGTCGTTTTGATTACACACCCTCCGATTGCCACGATTTTCACCAGGCAGTGAAGGCCGAGGTTTTGCCGATTTTGAATGAATTGTACCTCACCCGCAAACAAAACCTGAAGGTTACCCAACTGCGGCCCTGGGATTTGAATGCAGATACGGCCGGGCAAGCGCCTTTGCACCCCTTCAAGGATACCAACGAATTGCTGCACAAGGGCATCCAGTGTCTGGAGCAGGTCAATCCAGAATACGCCCAGATCATTCGTTTGATTCAAAAAAATGGTTTCCTGGATTTAGCCTCCCGCCCTGGCAAACGCCCCGGTGGGTATAACATGCCTTTGCAAGCCACCCGGATGCCTTTTGTGTTTATGAATGCGACCAACTCGCTGGGCGACTTGCGCACCTTCATGCACGAAAGTGGCCACGCCATCCATTTTTTCCTCACTCGTGATTATCCTTTATTATTTGATCGGAAATTTACATTTGAAGTAGCCGAACTGGCCGCCATGACCATGGAATTGCTCACAATGGATCACTGGCACCTCTTTTTCCCCAACGAAGCAGACCTGCGCCGCGCCAAGATTACTCAATTGGAGCACGTGCTGAAGGTTTTGCCCTGGATCGCCACCATCGACCAGTTCCAGCACTGGTTGTATACCCACCCCAATCATACGCAGGAAGAGCGCCGGGCCAAATGGACCGAAAGTTTCCACGCCTTTACTCCCGGGGTATTGGATTATTCCAGCCTCGAACAATACATCGAAAACCTCTGGCACAAACAGCTCCACTTGTTTGAAGTGCCATTTTATTACATCGAATACGGCTTCGCACAATTAGGTGCCATCGCCCTGTGGCGGCAGTACCGCGAAAACCCGGAGCAAGCCGTAGCGGCCTTTACGCGCGCCATGCGCCTGGGCAATACGCGCTCGATTCGGGAGATTTACGCCGAAGCGGGGATTCGTTTTGATTTTTCGCAGGAGTACGTGCGGGATTTGGGGACTTTTGTACGGGGGGAGATGGAGAAGTTGTTTCGGGGGTAACATAAGTAGTGGGGCAAAAAGTTAATTCACATGTTGTCCGCTTCTGGCCGCAACTACTCGTTTTGAACTATTTTTTTAATCTGACGTACTTCTCGATGTTTAACCTGTTCACCCCGGCATTTTCAATTTTCTCAATCCCACTTTGAACCAGGGTGTCGTTCTTGATGGTTATGGTAAATGCAAAGTCATTGCCTTCCCAGGCTCTATCGTTGCAGTATTCCAAATGCTCGGTGTACAAACTACCAGCGAGAACATAACTGCCTCCCCCGGCACCAAAAATGGCAGAGGAGTCCTTCCCTTTAGTCAGGTCATGGTTAAAAAAGGCAAAATGGGTGTCGTTGATGATTTTAATGAATGACCGGTCTTTGCTGTAATCCGTGATCGTGGTATCACCTCGCTCGATGATGGTCCCTGAAATAAGTTTCCAGGTTCCTATGATGGGTAGCGCCTCGCTATTTTTGGGTTTTTCAATGCAGGATGCTAGTCCTAAGCCGACGATGAAGAGTAAGAATGCGTTTCTCATGCGATTCCATGTTTTTTATTTGGTTGAAGGTGCATATATGGTTTGGGAAATTAAAAATACTTCAAATATGCTGGAACAAGATGCCTTGAGGTAAAATAAAGGGAAGGGCGTGTGGAAGTTGACGAAAGCGGCCCTGCCAAATCAAAAAATATAGCCCCATCAAAACTCCACCACCTCAATATTCCGTATCGTATGCTCAAACCACTTCACTGGTGCCTGAGTCTTATCCCCTGTGCGGGTATCACACTTAAAGAAAAGGTAGTACAGCTGAATGTTATCCCCAATACGGTTGAGCAGGCTTTTTAGCCGCGCCTGGCCTTCGTCGTACTGGTGGTACAGGTATTCCATGCGCCAGGAGTAGTAGGCTTCGTCGTGCAGCTCGGTAATGTCGAGGATGATTTTATTGTCGGTGTATTTTTCCAGAAACTGCGCGGCCAGTACGCTGTGGTGCCGCGTCCAGTCGCGGGGGCTACCTTTGTGCTCAGCGTGTTTGAAGGTATCATGGGCAAAAGCGATGGCGCGCAGGATGCGCCGTGATTCAGGGTCCAGTTTGATTTTGTCAATATTGGCCAATACCTCGGCGATATGGCGATATACCTCACCCTCGGGGTGCCCATACCTGGGTAAGCCCCAATCCAAACCCTCCAAAAACGCTGGATCTTCAAGCAAGGCAAGTTCCAACTCATTTTCCGGTTTCAGCTCCCCGTGATAATCTATCTTGTTTGGGTTATTACCTTCCATCCCATTGTGAATGCTTACCAATTTGTTGGTGCTTTTTTGGTAAAAATTCGTAAATGAAAATTTCGCGATCAAAGATAAGCGCCTTTTTGGCGGTTTAGGATGTTAAAATCTGGTTAAAGCAAAAAAAAAGCTTAACCAATGCCTTTACACGATGGTTACTTCTCTGTAACTTGAACGATGGAACGCGTTCGTCCAGCTTGCAACCTAATTGATTCAGACATACTCTTTGTAAAAAACCTTAACAGCCATGAAGCAGTGGATTGCTTTAGTATTCTCCGGAGTCTTGGGTGGAGTAATCACCCTGACTGGCAGCCATTTTCTCAATCGTGAGAACGATGCCGAAACCCTTAAAACCGAAGCCGTAGCCTACACCCGAGCCGTCAATTTACCCTCGTGGTCAAGCTCCGTGCCCTTCGATTTTGTGCAGGCAGCTCAAAAAGCAACACCCTCAGTGGTGAACATCACCGCTAAAATTGCCCGAACTGCCCGCTCCAACCAGGACGATTTCTTTTTCTTCCCATTTGGTGGCCGCGGGGGTGGTGCACCTGCGGAAGGTTCTGGTTCCGGGGTCATTTATTCCGAAAACGGTTACATCATCACCAACAACCACGTGGTGGAAGGTGCCAACGAATTGGAGGTTACCCTTTCCGACAACCGCAAATTCAAAGCGACCTTGGTGGGTACCGATAAAAGAACCGACCTGGCCGTCATTAAAATTGACGCCACGGGGCTGACTCCCACCGAAGTTGGCAACTCCGATGAAGCTCGCATCGGCGAATGGGCCCTGGCCGTAGGCAACCCCTTCGAGCTGACCTCTACAGTTACCGCAGGCATCATCAGTGCCAAAGGCCGCAACATCGACTTGTTGGGCAAAGGTGCAGCTATCGAGTCTTTCATCCAAACCGACGCTGCCGTGAACCCTGGCAATAGTGGAGGCGCACTAGTGGATGCCCAAGGCAAATTGATTGGCATCAATACCGCCATCGCTACCCGTACGGGCTCCTTCCAGGGCTATAGCTTTGCCATTCCAGTGAATCTGGTGCGTAGGGTGGTCGACGACATCATCAGCTATGGTGATTACAAGCGGCCTTACCTCGGTGTGGGCATTCAAGATTTGGATAGCGAATTTGCTAAAGAACTAAATGTGGACATCTCTCAAGGTGTTGTGATTGAAAGCTTGGAAGAAGGTGGCTCGGCTCAGTATGCGGGACTACAGGTCAATGACGTGATTGTAGGCATTGATGGCCGCGAGGTAAAATCGATCCCTGAACTTCAAGAAGTAGTAGGCCGTGCCAAAGTAGGAGATACCGTAAATTTGAAGGTCTTGCGCAAGAACAAGCCCATTACGGTGTCAGTGAAACTACGCGAGCAGAAAAATCAATAAAGTTTAACAAACCGATTTAAACAAGTCTCTTGGAATCCTGTTAAACTTAGTATGACGCAAAAAATTAACTCCCCGATTTTTTTGAGGCTTTTGAATAGGAAGCTCACTTGAAATGAACCGTTCGACTTCCTATTCAAAACCCAAATCGGGGAGTTAATTTTTCTGCGTTTTTAAGAGACTTGTTTAAAGTTGGTTTTTCGTTTTGTTTTGAGGCGTCTGTCACGGTTTTTCGGGGCAGACGTTTTTTTGTTTTAATAAAAAATCCTATTTTTGTTCTGCCTTCATATATATACTTCATTTCCACCTCCTTTCGCGAAAACCACATTCTTCCACCGCGAAAGTCATCGTTATGTTTAGTACTGCTCTTGAATGGATTGACGGCCTCATTGGTCTGCTTTATCCTCGCCTTTGTCCTGCCTGTGAAGAAAATGCCCTACCTCGGGAAAGCCTGATTTGTTTGCAATGCCATTGTGAGCTGCCCTATACCGAGCAGCATCTGGAAATTGACAACGCCTTTTCCGAACGTTTTTGGGGCCGGGTGCCTTTGGAATCGGGTGCCGCCATGCTGCATTTTGTCAAGGGTGGGCGGGTACAGGCGCTGATGCACCAATTGAAATACGGCGGCAACCAGGAAGTGGGCATCCGGCTGGGGATCATGTTCGGAGAAACCCTACGCAATGCTCCGCTTTTTGACTCCATAGACTTGATCATCCCAATTCCGCTACATTCCCGGCGTCAGCGGCAGCGGGGTTACAATCAAAGCGCTTGTATTGCTGCGGGTTTGTCGCAAGGGATGGGTGTAACTTATGGAGAACAATACCTACGCAGGGTGGCCTACACCAATACCCAAACCAAAAAATCGCGGATGGGCCGCTTTGACAATGTGAGTACTGCTTTTCAGGTACGAAAAGCCGAGCAATTGGAGGGGAAACATATTTTATTGGTGGATGATGTGCTGACGACGGGGGCGACCTTGGAGGCTGCGGCTTTGCAGTTATTGGAGGTGCCGGGCTTGAAGTTGAGCATGGCTACGCTAGCCATAGCGGGGCAGTAA
>JAAFHQ010000758.1 GCA_013298445.1 Chitinophagales bacterium
GGGCTGCATCAAATATACTACCATTATTGCTGGAAAGTTGATCTACTGTGCGCCAATAATTGTAGGCGTCCTTGGAGATTGACCGCTGCTGAACTTCGATGTAATAATCCCGGGGACAATAAGGGATGGAGTGAAGGGCTTGTCGGGAAATGCTGCGACCATTGATCAAGGCATCCGATAAAACATTGGTGCAATTGAGGTAACAACGATGGATGTCCCAACATTCGGTCTCGCAACAAGCAATACCAATTCGGGTGGCCAAATTACCACCAAAAGGAATCCCGTCAAAAGTAAGGCAATAGGCCTGGCGTTCGTAATGTACCCAAGACCAGCGGTAATAATCCCCTTTGGATGCTGGATCATCGGTATCCAACAAAATTTTATAACCGCTCAGCACCTGACCCATTACCGGGTCCTCGGAGATAATTGCTTCAGGATATATTTTTTTGATGGGGGGCGTCCCTTTTAATTTTTCTGGTTTTGAAGCAAAAGTTTGATTGTCACTTGTACTGATGTGCAACACATAGGTTTTACCAATCTCGCCTACAAAATTGCGGTTTTGGGGCAAGTATATACCCGAATTTTTGACGCTTTCAAAAAAAAACTGCCTTTGTCCCAACTCGTCTTCCACCCAAACCTGCGCATTGGTAATCGCATAATACAAAGCACGAGTGGTAAAGGCGGCAGACTTGTACAAACGAACCTCCTGTAAACCGGGATAGGTAGTCAGATTCGCATTAACCACCAGTCCTTGCGTTTCATCAGGCACTTCTACTTCTAAGGGGTTAACACAAGTGCTCAAAACCGCGCCAAGAAATAGCAGTAAGCACAAGGGTTTCCATTTCCGTAGCCGGGCGAAAGCAGGAGTGGGGATATTCATGATTTATTTCGTCCAGAATTTTGGCTTGATTTTGGTTCGAAAAGCGCTTTCCACACAGGCGGCACAAGTCAATGGATTTGCAGTCACCGGGTAGGGTGCACAGTTTACGATTGCAGGGACAGCCGATTGGGTCCGTTCAACAAAGAAGCCGTTTTCACTGAGGGCGCTTGCTTCAAACAAGCCAAAGGCTTCTTCCTCGGGATTGCTGGTGCATTTGACGTTGCCCCGAATGGCTGCTGGTGCCGCATCAAAAAGGCTGCCATTGTTGGAGGAGAGCTGATTCACCGCACGCCAATAATTGTAAGCATCACGGGAAATCACCCTTTGTTGAATCTCAATGTAATAATCGCGATTGCAGTAGGGGACGTTGGTGATGGGCTGTCGGGTAATTTTTTTGCCATTCACCAGGGCATCCGATAAAACATTGGTGCAGTTGCGGTAACAACGAACGATGTCCCAACAGGGCTCGCAACAAGTAAGGCCAACCAAGGTCTCAGCCCCACCACCATAAGGAACCCCTTCAAATTGCCGGCAATACACCAATTGTTCGTAGTGAACCCAACTCCAGCGGTAATAATCTCCTTTATTGGGAGAATCTTCAGTGTCCAACAGGATGTTATAACCAATGATGGGATCGCCCAATTTAGCGTCTTCCAGCTGGATAGGTTCAGGATAGACTTTGGTGATCGGAGCAATCGGCCGGATGGTTTCCGGGCTGGACTCGTACTTGCGTTGATCCGAAGTCAAAATGTGCAATACGTAGGTTTTACCAACTTCACCAACAAATTCCCGGTTTGCTGGGAAATACCATCCCCGGTTTTTAGCGTCTTCAACATAATCCTGTCGTTGACCTGCATCATCCAGCACCCATACCTTCGCAGCCGTTACCGGATAGTTGAGTGCGCGAGTATCATACCTGGCCAGACGGGTGAGCCGTACTTCTTGTTGACCTTTGACGGTGGTTAAATTGGCTGCCACTACAATACCATCGTCACGATCAGGCACGTCCAGATCAACTGGTTGGATACAGGTAAACAGGCTTAGCCCCAAAAACAACAGCAACAGAATATTCTGCAATTTCATGAGTTGGTTTAAAATTTAAAATTGTAAGTAAGCGATGGAAAAGCGGAGCCAAAAATCGCCAATTTGTTGGCATTGGTTTGTTTGCGCTGGTTGAGGGCAAAATAAATCGAGTAGGCATTTTTTCGACCATACAAGTTGTAGACCGACAATACCCAGGTGCCTTTCCATTTGCGGATGCGATTGGGGTTTGGCTCAACGATCAGGGCCAGATCCAGGCGATGATAATCGGGAATGCGTTGCAAATTCCGATTGGGATAAAGTGGCACTGTGTTGCCTGCTGCAATAAAACGACCATAAGGATAAGTAGCCGGGCGCCCCGTACTATATGTGAAATTGGCGGATAAAGTGACATTGATGGCCGTACGGTAGTTCATCATCACATTCAACGTATGCGGCTTGTCGTAGTTGGCCGGATACCAGGCCCCGGTATAGTTGTGGATGGATTCGTAGCGAGGGTCTACTTTAATTTGGGTACGGGCGTAAGTATAGGTTACCCAACCCGTCAAAAATCCATTGTTTTTGCGGGCCATCAACTCCAATCCATAAGCTTTGCCCTCCCCCTGGATGATTTCCTGTTCCAGGTTTTTAGAGAAAATCAAATCTGCCAAATCGCGGTAGTCCGGGAAATTTTGGGATTTGCGGTAGTACAACTCTGCGGAAGTCTCCCAGCGATTGTCCTGCAAGTTTTTGAAAAACCCTACCGATACTTGATCGGCAATTTGTGGCAAAATATTCAGGTCGCTACTGCCCCAGCGCGCAGTAGGCAAAGCCGCAGTGGTGTTCGAAATCAGCTGCACGTATTGGCGCATCCGGTTGTAACTGGCCTTGATGGACGTATTGTCATTCAAACTATAACGTATAGAAAACCTGGGCTCAATGCCACCGTAGGATTTGGATACTTCACCACTGGAAAAAACCTCCGTTTCCTCTACATTCTCGTCGATACGGATCGACTCAGGCGCGTAGCGGTACACCGTATCTGCTCCTAGCCGTTGAAAATAGGAATACCGCAAGCCTGCAATGATCGAAAATTGCGGGCTGAGTTTCCATTCATTTTCCAGGTATGCTGCAGATTCACGCGCCAATTCCTTTTGGATGTCGATGGCTAAAATATTGGAATAAGGACCTGGTACAAGTCGATTTGGGTCGATTTGATAATTGGTGCTTTCCAGGCCAAAAGAAAGATTGTTCTTTTCTCCCGTGTGTACGTAGCGCGCTTTGACTGCCCGCAAGCGGATGCCTGAACTCAGGTCGAAGGCAATGCTGGAATCGGGAACGGCAGTGTTGGCTTTGTAAATACTTTGCACCCCGGTAAGGGTAAGAGAGGCATTTTTACTCACAAACCAGTTGAAGCGCAAGGTTTGATTGTAAGTCCGGTATTCATAGCGCGACGAACTAGCGTTTACGTTTACCGTATTTAAAGAATCGGAAGGCAATTTAAAAGCATCAAAACTGTTGTAGGAGGTGTAAGACAAGCGGGTTTTTTCACTTGGTTTGAACAGAATTTTCCCCGTCAGGTCATAAAAATTAGCCACCGTGCCGTGAATGTTTTCCGGGCCAAGTTTGAATAAAAAATCATTAAAAGAACCCCGCCCGGAAATCAAAATAGCCAAGCGATTTTTGATCAAAGGCATTTCCAAGCCTAAACGATTGGAAATTAAACCAATGCCGCCATATAAAGTTCTTTTTTCCAGGT
>JAAFHQ010000760.1 GCA_013298445.1 Chitinophagales bacterium
GTCAAGTTTGCCTATTTTTTGTTTGTGCGACAGGCTGGTACCAAAGGTAAGTGGCGCCTTGTCCCACCATTTGAAACGAGCATCAGCCGGAGCATCTACGGTGGAAGTAAACAGGCTGAGTTTGGTCTCGGGTTCGTTGTGCGCGTATGCGGTACGGAAGTTGATCACCCCATTCAGGGCCGCCGAACCATACAAGGAAGAAGCTGCCCCCTTGACTACCTCAATTTGACCTACATTTTCGACCGGGATATCGTTCCAGTTGGGAAAACCCGCGTCGAGTTGCAGGATCGGAATATCGTCCATCAACAGGAGCACGCGGCTACCTGCGCCATAGGAAAAACCAGAGCCGCCGCGAATATTGGCCTGCCCATCAATGACGCTCAGTCCGGGTACCTTTTGCAGGGCTTCATCCAATTGAAACTTGTTGCTGTTGTTGATCAGGCTGGGTTTGAGCACTTCGATGGACACCGTTTCCGAGCCAAGGCGTTTTTCAAAACGGCCAGTGGTGAAGGTGAGGGTGCTCAGGATAGTGGCTTCAGTTTGCAGGATGATGTCCAGATCTACGGTTTGCCCCGCCACAATGCCCAGGGTTTGGGTGTAGGTTTTATAACCCAGATAGGACACCGTGAGGGTCAGGTTGCCCGGAGTAGGCTTGAGTTCAAAACGCCCAGCGGTGTCAGTAGCGGTACCTTCATTGGCACTAACATATACGGAAGCACCGACCAGGGGCTCGTGGTCGATGGTGGTCACCTGGCCGCGCAAAATGGCGTTTTGGGCATCAATCGGGTTAAAAGCAAAGCTGATCAGGGCGATAAAGCCAAAATAACGAAAGAAGTCCTGCATTTTTTTATTTTTCAATTCAGTGAAAAGATAATCAAGACGTTGATGAGTTGTAGTAAAGTGAGTCGAAAATCTTAATTTTTTTGTTAAATCTCCAGCTTCGTCGCTGCCTTGCTTTCTTGCAGAAAAAATTGCCCAATCAACCTGAAATGATTATTTTGCATGCGGTCATTTCAGCTCAAGTGCAATTACATATTGAGCATAAACTGGTGTTATGAAAAATTTTATACTTTCTATCCTGACGCTGTGCTGCTTGGGCACTGCGCTCATGGCCCAACAAACCGTTGTCTGTAAGCCCGACGCTACTTTGCCGGATACCGCAGTAGGCGTTATTCCCCTACCCTATTCCACAACCAATCCCAAGGGTGGCATTTCTGATACTGCCTGTTTGAATACTTTCTACGATTTTGTATTCACCCTGGCCATTCCCAAAACAATTACGCTGAGTGGGGTTACCCTTGCCATAAATAATGTAACGATTGCAACATCTGGAGCAGTGAAAAATCTACCCAGCGGCTTGTCTTATACCTGCAATCCGCCCAATTGTGTATTCAAGTCTGGAGAAAAAGGTTGTATCCTCATCGCAGGCACCCCCAACAACGCCATTAACCTGGGTCAAAATGACCTTAAAATCGACGGACTGGTCAATTCTTTTCTGCCCGTTCCGGTTACCTTTCCCAGTAATCAATTCGCTGCGGGCAACTATTACCTCTATGTGCGGCCGCAAGGTTCCAAGGCTTGTTTGACCTCATCTACCAAAGAACTTTCCGCCACCAAACTGCGCATGGGCAATGTACCCAATCCATTTACAGGTTCAACCCAGATTGAAGTGGAAGCCGAAATCCGGGGACAATTTGATTTCCGGGTTTACGACCTGACGGGCAGAATGATCTCGCGCCGTCCTGTACAAATTACCCAAGGCATCAACCGCATTCCCTTCGAGGCCAATAACCTGGCTCCTGGCTTGTATGTGTTTACCTTGACGGATGGCTTGAATACCATTTCACGAAAAATGGTCGTTGGCCGTTAAATCCTAAGGCATGAAACTGGAAGCCGCCCTCTGGCAAAGGAGTTACCTCTATTTTGTCCTGTTTTTTCTTTTGGCCATCTTTGGCTTTTGGTTGACCTATTTTACCCGAATTTTTGAGCAGGAAAGTTACCGCATGCACCTGCATGGGCTGGCCTTGATCTTGTGGTGTCTGATGTTGATTGTACAACCTTATTTGATCCGCACCAAAAAGAATCGCCTGCACAAAAGTATTGGCAAGTTTTCCTACCTACTGGTGCCCTTGATGCTCTTCAGTACGGTGGATTTGTTGAAGTTCAAAATTGATAAAAACGCGGCGTTGGACAGCATGGATTACCATTTTATTGCCTTGGTGATCAATGCCTTGATTGCTTTTGTGCTTTTTTATGGGCTGGCCATTTATTACCGCAAACAAACCACGGTACACGCTCGCTTCATGGTGTGTACGGCCTTCCCCATGGTCACCCCGATTACGGATCGGATCATCCACATTCATTTTCCTAGCCTATTGGCCTATTTTCCCCAAATTGAAGGAAATCCCATTGCACCCGTTTTTGGTTTTGCACTGGCGGATTTGATTTTGATTGGATTGAGCATTTGGGATTGGCGTTCGCATCGGCGCTGGAATGTTTTTCCCCTGGTCTTATTGGTTTTACTGGCTTACCATTATTCGGTGTTGAATTTTCATCAATTTGCTTTTTGGCAATCCTTTTGCAATTGGTTTTTCCATTTATAAACCAACGCAAGGCCTGTAACTTTTTGGGTAAATCGGGTTATTACGGTGACACAACAAACTGATCACCAAGTAATTTCCAGCCATGACCCACAAGTTAATCCTGTCCGCTTTCCTCTTTTGTACAAGTTTATTCAACCTCAGCGCTCAAAATGCCGAGGACCTTGGCCGTACCACTCCTTTTTTGGTAGGGTTTAAAGGCAGCATTTACGACTTCCGGGTCGCCACAGATGCGAAAGGCTTCATTGAGGCGAAAAAAATGCGCTACACCCCTGAAATCGAACAAACCCAACCCATTGGTCATGTTTATACCCAAAAATTATTCATTACCGAACGATTACTAGACATGCCTTTTCCTGGCGTCCCGAAAGGAAAAGAAGTGTTTGCCATTATTTATACTGGCCGTTTTGAAGTCAAAAACAGCGGCCTATACGAATTTCTGCTGCAAAGCGACGATGGATCCCGCCTCTGGATCGACTCTACTGAGGTCATTGAACGTGATGGCCTAAGGCAGTTCCGGGAAATCAAGCAGGGCAAAATCCAACTCAAGGCTGGTTTTCACCAAATCAAAGTCTGGTATTTTCAAGGCTTTCCCAACCGCATGGGTTTGGTTTTGATGTACAAAAAAGCCGAAGAAAAAGCATTCCAACCCTTTGATTTTAAACCCATGGAAGATGAGGCGAAACAATACATGCAAATGGAGGGAGAAACGATGAAGGTCCGTTTTGCCGAAAAATTCTCCTTTGAAACCGGAGCATTCGAACTCAAACCTGAAGCCGATTCCATCCTGTCCAACGTCATCCGCATCCTCAACTACAACCCCAGCCTCAAGTGCCGCATCGAAGGGCATACGGACAATGTGGGAAGCAGCAAAGACAATCAAGTGCTGGCCCAAAACCGGGCGGAGGCCGTGGCGAATGCACTTAAAGCAAGAGGTTTACCAGAATCAGTAAAGATTTCAATCCAAAGTTTTGGGTTGAGTAAGCCAATTGCTTCGAATACGACCGAAGCGGGTCGGGCGCAAAATCGGCGGGTGGATGTGGTGATGGAATGGTG